>NZ_LQYX01000041.1:0-116604 GCF_001587475.1 Geobacillus sp. B4113_201601 | reverse complement strand
AAGAAGCAAAATCGACCTAGCGATCGAGATGCTTTCCTCGCTCAAGGGGAAGCGGGCTCAGCCGGTGTATGTGCTCGTGGATTCATGGTATCCGTCCCAAGCGCTCATCGAAGCCTGCCTGAAACAAGGATTCCATGTCATCGCCATGCTCAAGACGAACCGGATTCTCTACCCGAAAGGCATCGCCATTCAAGCGAAGGAGTTTGCCCGCTATATCGAGCCCAACGACACCCGCCTCGTCACGGTGGGGAACGAGCGTTACCGCGTGTATCGCTACGAGGGAGCGATCCATGGCCTCGATGACGCGGTGATGCGGCTGGCTTGGAAGGCGGATGAACCGATGACGCCGGATTATCTCCATGTCGCCTAAGGGGTCCCTGTTTGTCTCTTAGGGCATGGAAATGACTGTAATGAAAAATGCTCATCTACAGTCAAATTCTATAAACTGCGCGCGCAAATTTCATTTTATTTTTAGAGGAGGGCATAAAAAATGAGAAAGAAATTTTTTACTCCTATAGCTAGAGGATGGGGGCCAATGGCTATTGGAGCTGTTTTTTTCGTGCGTGCTTCCAGCTCTTGAATGCGACCTCTGAGTCGTTCATTTTCTTTGCTTAAGTGCTTGTTTTTCTGACGCAACTGTTCGTTTTCTTGGATGACTGATGAATGAACTGGTTTTGTTGTTGGATTTTGCCCATGAGGCTCTCCATTGTCAATACAGCTTGTTGTACCGTCCACATGCGATTCACCTCCGTCTATGAGTATTCACATCATAGACAAGAAATACAAACACTATTCAACTCACTTGATCATGTGCTGAATAGTTATCAAACATAAGTACCTTATTTCACGGTGCTTCTGTTTGCTTTATAAGGGAGGGATGAGCTGCTATGAAAAATGGATATTTTGTCAGCGAGTTAAAAAGGGCGTTTTTTTCACGAAACATGCTCATTAGTCAACTGCTCATATTCGCCTGCATATTTATAGGATCTTTTGAGTTTTTGTTTCATGAGTACCCAGGTGTAAACGCCATTTATTTATTTATGTACTCGTATAGTGAGGGAACGTCAGCTATATTAAGTTTATTGTTTCCCGTGTTAGTTTCTTTACCATTTGCTGCTTCTTATGTAACAGATGTTCGTACGGGTTTCATCCACTATCTATCTTATCGAATGAGCCGGAAAAAATATTTGTTGATTCGCCTGCTGGTAAACGGACTAGCAAGTGGCTATGTGATGGCATCGAGTCTGCTTGTCTCATTTGTCATCTTTTTACTGATCAAAAGATTTGATGTGTCGGTTGTAGATACTCTAAATATAACGGTTTTGCGCCGAGTATACGAGTACTCACCGGTTTTATTTGTTTTGATCATGATTTTGAATAGTTTTGTTTGCGGGGTTGTTTTTTCGACCTTAGCCCTTGGCATATCGACATTAATTCGTAATCATTATTTAACCATTGTTTTTCCTTTTGCTTTTTATATCATTTCTGGAACGTTGTTAGCTCAAATCAACAAATTCTTGAATGCCGCTATGTTATTCGATTTAGAGTATGATTCTAATTTGAAGATTTCATACGTCGCACTTTACGATTTGATATTGTTGGGCATAGGAGTCGCATTATTTTTTATAGGAGCTGTCAAACATGCGGAATCGTTTGAACATTAGCATTAGATGGCTTACTATTCTTTATAGTAGGAAGTTTGTTTATACGATTCTTTTGCTTCTCATGATCAGTAGTCTATTTCGTTTTTATTCTTTTTTGATGTACAAAGAGGAAAAAAATGTTTTTGATTTATTATTATTTTCATTGAATGATTTTTTTCATGTCTTCTTTCTTTTATCACTCATTTATTTAATTGGTATCTTCCCTTTCACCGCTTTTCGTTCGTTTGATCACTATGCAATGATTAAGTTGGGGAGCCGCGCGAAATGGTTTTACACTTCTGTGATCAGTATGGGCATCGCAACGTTATTATTTGTTTTAGCGTCGGCTTTTATTTGCATTCTTGAATCATTATTGACATTGAAATTTGAAAACAGGTGGAGTGAGTATGGGGAGGCCGTATATCATTTCTTTTTACAATATAACAATATAAAGCCATTGACCTTAGTATTATTTAGTTTGCTCTTCCTTTATCTATTTCTTCTCACGTTGGGAATTACTTTTTTTGTTGCCACCTTGATCGTCCAAAATAATATCATTGGCTTTATCATCGCACTAGGTGTTAATGGGATGAGTATGGTTGTATATTTAAGTAAAATCGCTTTCTTTTACCGGTTTACCTTTGTTTATCATGTTTTATTAGGAAAAATGGATGGCTCAGTTTATAGTCACGTCATCGAGTCGATCATGTATTGGGGAACCATTTTGGCCCTATTACTTTGTATAGGAATGGTAAGGGGAAAACAGATGGATTTTCATCGGAGGCGATCATGAAATATTTACGTCTTTTAAAGTACTTTCTTCGCACTTTGTTGTATAAAAGAAATATGCTCATCATTCTTTTAACTTTTGTAGCTTTTCATTTTGTTTCATTCAACTTTTATAATTTTCAAAATGCCAGTGTTGTCTCTATTTTAATCATATTTTACTATGGACCTTCTTATTTTCATTTCGATTTGTTCAGATGGTTGTTGCATCAAACTCCCATCTACATTTTTAGTGGTAATTTTTTGAATAAACAACTGAATGAAAACAATCTTTGGATACTTCCAAGAGTAGGTAATTTTTCTTTATGGCTAAATGGGGTGATTTCGGCTAATTTTCTATTTATCGTTATTTACTATTCAATAGGTTACTTCATTTCAATCCTATTATCATATGTGACAAATGGCGAAAAAAGCATACGTGCTGGTTTAAATGGTAGTTCTTTGTTGAAAACTTACCCTCCCTTAAAACTAATGTTCATTCAATTTGTTTTACTGATTTTGTTGACTTTTTTCGTTGTGTTAATTAGCCATGTCGTGTCAATATTGGCTAACAACGCAATAGCAGGTTTTAGCGTTTCGATTATGTTTATTTTCATATCGGTAGGTTTCCTCCAAAGTTCGCCACATGTAAATAAATGGATGCCGTTTTCGCAGGGCGTTCTTGTCCGAAGAAACTTAGAGTTTTATTCGTTTGCTTGGTCATTGATGTACTATTTCTTCGCTATTTTTATAGCGATCCTACTCTTTCACTATATATGCTATAAGCGCATTGACAGCCTATTACATAATAAGAATACACTATAAGGTGGGGATACGATGAAAGGCCATAATGACAGTGCAGTAAAAATTGAACATCTTAATAAAGAGATAAAGGGCCATACGATTTTAAACGATATTCATTTAGAAGTTGGCAGGGGGAAAGTTTGTGGAATCGTAGGGAGGAACGGATCGGGAAAAACGATGTTGTTTAAAGTGATCGCTGGACTCATAAGACCTACCTCAGGCGTTGTTGAAATATTTGGTGAACCGATAACCTCAGGTAAATTTCCTAAAAACATAGGGTTGTTGTTAGATAAAAACGGTTTGCTTCCTCATTATTCAGCTCTTGAGAATTTGAAACTATTGGCTTCCATTAATCAGCTGATTTCGTTGGAAGAAATCAAAAGAACTTTGGAAATGGTAGGATTAGACCCCGAAGATAAAAGACCCACCAAATATTATTCTTTAGGAATGAAGCAGCGACTGGGGATAGCGCAAGCGATTATGGAAAAACCAAATCTTCTGATTTTAGATGAGCCGATGAATGGATTAGATGAGGAAGGCGTAGCGGACATAAGAAATTTAATCCAAAATTTAAAAAGGCAAAATGTAACGATTCTCTTATCAAGTCATAACTCTGAAGACATCAATCTTCTTTGCGATGAGGTTTATCAAATGGATAAGGGACGATTGCGCGCTTGGCATCGTTTCAAACAATCGTGAGTCGGGATTCACGCTGTATAAAAGTAGGGGCTGACCTAAAAAGCAATGGGGGGAGCGGGTGAAAGGCGATACGGAGTTTTTCTATTTGAGAAACGAGGTTGGTAAGCGGTCTGCTCCCTTCAATCACCAGTCTCCTAGATATGATATTGCCTTTCCCGTAAAAAAATGAATAAGCGTTCGTTCGCTGATTGCCGTGAAAGCTTCCAAGATGAAGAACTTCTCGCGCTGGGCTCGGCTGACATTTTCCTTGTTTTCTGGTATAGTAAGTATCGGAACATTCCGTTGTGATGAGAGGAGAAGCTATCGATGGCTGGACATTCGAAGTGGAAAAATATCCAACGGCGGAAAAATGCCCAAGATGCCAAGCGGGGCAAACTGTTTATGAAATTGGCCAAAGAAATTTACGTGGCCGCTAAAAACGGTGGGGGCGATCCAGCAGCCAATCCGAGCCTGCGCCTTGTGATCGAAAAGGCGAAGGCCGCCAACATGCCGAGCGAAAACATTGAACGGGCGATTAAAAAAGCGACCGGAAACCAAGAGCATACTCACTATGAAGAAATTCGCTACGAAGGGTATGGGCCGGGCGGCGTTGCCGTCATGGTCGTCTGCCTTACCGATAACAAGAACCGCACCGCCGCCAACGTGCGTGCCGCCTTTTCCAAAAACGGCGGGAACTTGGGGGAAACGGGCTGCGTTTCGTATTTGTTTGAACGCAAAGGCTTGCTCGTGATCGACCGCGGGGAGCACGATGTAGACGAAGACGAGCTGCTGCTGCTGGCGATTGAAGCAGGGGCCGAAGAGATGGAAACGACGGACGAGTCGTTTGAAGTCTATACGGCGCCCGAGTCGTTTGAGGCAGTGAAAGAACAGCTCGAACAGCAAGGATTCACGTTTGCGAGCGCCGAAATCACGATGATCCCGCAAACGTACACCGCCTTATCCGGCGATGAATTGAAAAAAATGCTGAAGCTGATCGATACGCTTGAAGACGATGACGATGTGCAAGACATATACCATAATTTGGATGAATCGGTGCTTGATGAAGCGTAACTCCGTCGGTGAAGAGGCCGGCGGATTTTTTTGTCCGTGTGGCATACACCAAAAAAGGATGAAACATAATAACGGGGAATAAGGAGGTGCTACGCTGGTGGAAGGAAATGTGACTTCGTTAACGAGTGCAGAAATTTCTAATCTTTGGAGCACGTATGTCCATGACAGCATTGTCGCTTGTTTGTTGACGCATTTTGCCGAAACGGTGACCGATGATGAAATTCGTCCGCTCATTGATGAAATGTTGAACGTTGCCAACGGGCATTTGCGCGCCATTGAGCAGCTGTTTGCCGCCGAAGGCATCGCCAAGCCGGTCGGCTATCCGGTTGAGAAGCATGTTTATTCCGGCGCCCCGAAACTGTTTAGCGACATCTTCTACTTAGAGTACATGTATCATATGACGAAGTTTGGCATCACTGCGCACAGCGGAGCAATCGCTTTATCGTCACGCCAAGATATCGCCGATTTGTTCCGCGCGTTTTTAAATGAAGCCGTGACGTTCAACGACCGCACCCGTCATGTTCTTTTGGAAAAAGGAGTGTACATTCGCCCGCCGTATATGGTGTATCCGAAACAGGCCGAGTTTATTGAAAAGCAGCGCTTTTTGACGGGCTGGTTCGGCCCGCGCCGCCCGCTGCTTGCGATTGAGGTGGCGCACTTGTTTACGACAGCGCGCAACAACGAACTCGGCAAAGCGACGCTGACCGGATTTGCCCAAGTGGCTGTTGACCCGGAAATCCGCAACTTTTTCCTGCGCGGAGTGCGCGTCTGTTCCGATATTATGAACACCGTTCATGACGTGTTGCGGGAAAGCAACGTGCCGGCGGTTATGTCTCCGGATGTGACGGTCACCGATTCCACGAAGCCGCCGTTTTCCGATCAGCTGATGATGGCGGTGATTAACGCGCTGTCCGCCATTGGCACGGCCGAATACGGAGCGGCGATGGCGGTGAGCTTAAGGCGCGATATTATCGCTTTGTATGCCAGCTTGATCGCCAAAGCGGGCGCGTTCACAGAAGATGGAGCCAACATGATGATCGAGCGCCGCTGGCTCGAATACCCGCCCCACTTTTTGGACCGCCAGCAGCTCGCTTTGCAAAAAAGCTGAGCGCGGCAGGAATAAAATGGATCCTGTCGGCGAAACTAATGATGCAAACGAATCATCATCTGGGAAGAGAGGAACAGGCGATGCGAGTTCTTTCCATCCTGCTGTTGACCGTCGCTCTTGTGCTGCCGGGCCAGCGGGCGTCCTCCGCCCCTGTCAGCATGACGATCGTCTTGCAGCAGCACTATTTGGACGGGGAAATCAGCGAGGAGAAAAAGACGGAGACGGTTGATTCATTGACGAACATCTGGAAAAAGTACCGCGATTGGCAGCTGGTTGATCTCGATGACCGGACGATCGTGTTTCGGAAAACGGTCAACGACATTTCTCCGCTCTTGAAAGCGAACGGCTATTTTGGCATCACTGACGATGGCACGTTATCCATTTTCAATGGCAGGCCGGGGCGGTCCAGCCCGATTATTCAGTCGTTTTTTCAGATTGATGTGAAAAAACTCGAAAGCCGCCAGCAGGAAAGGTTGCGGCAAGGAATTCGCGTCCTCTCCAAAGAACGGTATGAACAAGTGATTGAGCTGTATCGCCATTTTGCGGTTGCCCAATAAAGCGCTTCCCCCTCTCCCATCTTTGGCGCGCCATAGTTTTCCCTCAAGAGGATGGGGTTTGCGCCCGCTTTGTTTTCCCATTGTGCATCGATCCCGCCGTGCGAATAAGCATTGCGGGATTTCCTTTTGTCATCCGGTTGCCGCTGTTCCCTTTTGCGATCCTCTGTCGTATGATACAATGGAAAAGCAAGAGAAGGGGAGGAGCATCGCCTTGATCGAGTTTATCCGCGGGTATATCGATTATGTCTGTCCCGAGTATATCGTCATTGACCATCAGGGCATTGGCTATGAGGTGTTTACGCCGAACCCATTTGCTTTTCAGGAAAGCCGCGACAAGCTGGTGACGGTTTATACATACGAATACGTTCGCGAAGATGTGCGCGCCCTATACGGCTTTCTAACGCGCGAGGAACGCCGGTTGTTCGCCAAGCTTTTGCAAGTGTCGGGCATCGGTCCGAAGGGCGGTCTCGCCATTTTGGCGGCCGGGCGCCCGGACGAGGTGGTGCGGGCGATTGAAGAGGAAAATGAAGCCTTTTTGTGCAAGTTTCCGGGGGTCGGAAAAAAGACGGCCCGACAAATGATTTTGGATCTGAAAGGAAAGCTGGGGACGTTCCCGGCGTCTTCGGCCGCGCGCGCCTCTGCGTTGCGCTCCGAGGCGCTTGCCGAGGCGGTGGCCGCACTGAAGACGCTCGGCTATGCGGAGCGGGAAATTGAAAAGATCGTTCCAGCGCTCGGCCTTGAGCAGCTGTCGACAGAGGAGTACGTGAAACGAGCGTTGGCTATGTTGTTGAAATGAGTGCGGCAGCTGCCTCCAAAGGCGCTCTTGTTTGGGTGGAACGAAGCGCGACAGCGAGGCGGATGATCGAAAGGGAGGGATGACCGGTGGACGAACGGCTCGTATCCGGCGCGGTGTTAGGAGGGGAAGCAGCGTTCGAGCCGAGCCTGCGGCCGCAGTCGTTGCAGGAGTACATCGGCCAAAATCAAGTCAAGGAAAATTTAAAAGTGTTTATTGAGGCGGCCAAGCTGCGTCAGGAGACGCTTGACCATGTGTTGCTGTATGGGCCGCCGGGGCTTGGAAAAACGACGCTCGCTGCCGTGATCGCCAACGAAATGGGGGTTAAGCTGCGGGCGACGTCGGGGCCGGCGCTCGAGCGGCCTGGCGATTTGGCGGCGCTGCTCGCTTCCCTTGAGCCGGGTGATGTGTTGTTTATTGATGAAATTCACCGCTTGCCGCGCCCGGTAGAAGAAGTGCTCTATCCGGCCATGGAAGATTATTGCCTCGATATTACGATCGGCAAAGGGCCGGATGCGCGTTCGCTTCGCCTTGACTTGCCCCCGTTTACGCTCGTCGGGGCGACCACAAGGGCGGGGGCGCTATCGGCTCCGCTGCGCGACCGGTTTGGCGTCATCAGCCGCTTGGAATATTACCGCGTCGATGAGCTCGTGCAAATCGTTGAGCGAACGGCGGCGCTTTTGCATATGGCTGTCGCCCGTGAAGCCGCGTTTGAGCTCGCTCGCCGGGCGCGCGGCACGCCGCGCATCGCCAATCGCTTGCTTCGCCGCGTCCGCGATTTCGCCCAAGTGCGCGGGGAGGCGGAAATTTCGCTTCCGTTGGCCGTTGAAGCGCTTGAGCGGCTGCAAGTCGACCGGCTCGGGCTCGATCACATTGACCATAAGCTGTTGACGGCCATGATTGAAAAATTCGCCGGCGGTCCGGTTGGCCTCGAGACGATCGCCGCGGTGATTGGCGAAGAAGCGCAAACGATCGAAGAAGTGTATGAGCCGTATTTGCTGCAAATCGGCCTCTTGCAGCGGACGCCGCGCGGACGTGTGGTGACGCCGGCCGCCTACGCCCACTTAGGAATGGAGGTTCCGAAGCAGTGAACAGCTTGCCGAAGTTGATTATGACAATTGGCGCCGTGCTGATCATTGTCGGATTTGTTATGCAGTTTATCAAACTCGGCCGTTTGCCGGGGGATATTGTCATTCGCAAAGGGAATATGACGTTTTATTTTCCGATCGTGACGTCCTTATTGCTCAGTGTGGTGCTGTCGTTGCTTTTTTATGTGCTCGGACGATTTCGCTGAAGGAAGGGGAACATCATGAAAGTCGAGCTGTTTGATTTTCATTTGCCGGAAGAATTGATCGCGCAAACGCCGCTTCCAGATCGGGCGGCGTCGAGGCTGATGGTGCTTGATAAACGCACCGGCGCCATCCGTCATGAAACGTTTCGCAACATGATTTCGTACTTGAATCCGGGCGATTGTCTCGTCTTAAATGATACGCGCGTCATGCCGGCGCGTCTTTATGGGGAAAAAGCGGAAACGGGCGGAACGGTTGAAGTGCTGCTCTTAAAGCAGCTTGATGGCGACCGCTGGGAAACGCTCGTCAAGCCGGGCAAACGGGTCAAACCGGGAACGAAGCTCACTTTTGGCGGCGGAAAACTGGAGGCGGTTTGCCTCGATACGCTCGAACACGGAGGACGGGTGCTCGAGTTTTCATATGACGGCTTGTTTTATGAAGTGCTGGCGGAGCTCGGTGAAATGCCGCTGCCGCCCTATATTAAAGAAAAGCTTGACGATCCGGAGCGGTATCAGACGGTTTACGCCCGCGAAATCGGCTCGGCGGCGGCGCCGACCGCCGGCTTGCATTTTACCGAAGAGCTGCTTGATGCCATTCGCGAAAAAGGGGTGCAAATCGTCTTCATTACGCTTCATGTCGGCCTTGGCACGTTCCGGCCGGTGCAAGTGGACGACGTCGAAAAGCACGATATGCACGCCGAGTTTTACCAAATGAGCGAAGAAACAGCGGAGACGTTAAACCGCGTTCGGGAGCAGGGCGGCCGCATCATCGCCGTCGGCACGACGTCGACACGGACGCTCGAGACGATCGCCGGCAGGCACGCCGGCCGGTTTGTCGCGGAAAGCGGCTGGACCGACATTTTCATCTATCCGGGCTACGAGTTCAAAGGTATCGATGGGCTGGTGACGAACTTCCATCTGCCGAAATCGACGCTCATCATGCTCGTGAGCGCGCTCGCTGGGCGCGAACATATTTTGCACGCGTATGAAGTCGCGGTCCAAGAGCGGTACCGCTTTTTCAGCTTCGGCGATGCGATGCTCATCATTTGAGAAAGGAGAGCCACACGTTGACGACACCGATCCGCTTTGAACTGATCAAAACGTGCCGGCAGACGGGTGCACGCCTTGGCATGCTCCACACGCCGCACGGCTCGTTTGAAACGCCGATGTTTATGCCGGTCGGCACGCTGGCGACGGTTAAGACGCTGGCGCCGGAAGAGCTGAAGGAAATGGGAGCCGGCGTCATTTTAAGCAACACGTATCATCTTTGGCTGCGGCCGGGGCATGACATTGTGGCGGAAGCGGGCGGCCTCCACGCCTTTATGAACTGGGACCGCGGCATTTTGACGGACTCCGGCGGGTTCCAAGTGTTTAGTTTGAGTGAATTTCGCCGCATCGAAGAAGAGGGCGTCTATTTCCGCAACCATTTAAACGGCGACAAGCTGTTTTTATCGCCGGAAAAAGCGATGGAAATTCAAAATGCCTTAGGCGCTGACATCATCATGGCGTTTGACGAATGCCCGCCGTATCCGACGACATACGAGTATATGAAACAGTCGGTCGAACGGACGAGCCGTTGGGCGGAACGCTGCCTAAAGGCGCATCGCCGCCCGAACGAGCAAGGGCTGTTTGGCATCGTCCAAGGCGGTGAATATGAGGACTTGCGCCGGCAAAGCGCCCGCGATTTAGTGTCGCTCGATTTCCCTGGTTATGCGGTCGGCGGACTGTCGGTCGGCGAGCCGAAAGAGATCATGAATCGGGTGCTCGAGTTTACGACGCCGCTTCTGCCGGCGGACAAGCCTCGTTATTTAATGGGCGTCGGTTCACCCGATTCGCTCATCGACGGGGCGATCCGCGGCATCGATATGTTTGACTGCGTGCTGCCGACGCGCATCGGCCGCAACGGCACCGTGATGACGAGCGAAGGGCGGGTGGTGATCAAAAACGCCCAGTACGCCCGTGATTTCTCGCCGCTCGATCCGAACTGCGATTGCTACACGTGCCGGAACTATACGCGCGCGTACATCCGCCACCTTATCAAATGTGATGAAACATTTGGGATTCGCCTCACGTCTTACCATAACGTCTATTTTTTGATAAAATTGATGGAGCAGGTGAGACAAGCGATCCGCGAAGATCGGCTCGCCGATTTCCGCGAGGAATTTTTCGAACGCTACGGCTTCAATAAGCCGAATGCAAAAAACTTTTAGCCATCGGAAAGGAGGGAAACGGAATGAACGCAGCGATTGCCAATTTGTTGACGATCGTGCTGTTTCTTGTGATTTTCTACTTTTTGCTCATTCGCCCGCAGCAAAAACGGCAGCGCGCCATCCAGCAAATGCAGGCGAGTTTGAAAAAAGGCGATAAAATCGTTACGATTGGCGGCTTGCACGGCATCATCGACTCGGTCGATGAGGATAAAATCATCGTTCGCGCCGGCGACGGCACGCGGCTCACGTTTGACCGCACCGCGGTTCGGGAAGTCGTGGCGGAAAACAAGGCGTAAAAAAAGCCCCCTCCGTGCCGCCCTGCCATGAACACAGCGGCTGCTTCCACCGAAAGCAGCCGCTGTTTTTCGTTCACGCCCGCTCGCGGCGTGACGGTGACAAGTTGACGCCGACGATGCCGCCGAGAGCGGAGGCGACAAGGAAAGCGAGATGATACAGCCATTGTTCGCCGGTAAACGGTTTGTCGATGCCGAGGAACTGAAACAAAAAGACGATCGACGTAAAGCCTACGCTGGTCAGCCCGCCGGCGAGCCATCCTTTTTCTTGGCTTTTTCCCCCGGCGACGACGCCGCCGAGAAACATCGAGATCATCGAGGCGGCAAAAACGAGCCATGTCAGCGAGGATTCATGAATGTCGGTCCATTTAAGCAGCAGCGAAACGACAAAACTGATCAATGCCGCCAAAACGAAAATCGTGGCGATCCCATATACGAGCGCGCTGCCAAGCCGCGACAACCGCAACCCCTCCTTGGACAAAACGGTTTTACCACAATATATTCGCGGCCGGACATGTTTAGACGTTTATTTTCGTTTTGTTTTTCCCGCCAGCCATCCAAGACCCGGAAGGTAGATGAGCTCTTCGCGCCGGATGAGCTGAAAGGCGATCAGGAAGCCGCTATACAACAAGATGGTCGCGGCCATGGCCAGCAGCGTCCAAAACGACGGCGGCACCGAGGCGGGCGGATGATAGAAGAGCAGCCCGCCGGCAGCGCCGGCAGCGATGATGGCGATGCCGGCCTTTACATAGTCACGGGCGTCCACCACGAACGATGTCGCTTTGGCGACGGCGGCAAAATGAAGAAGGGTGACGAGCACCGTGCTCACCGAGGTGGCGAGCGCCGCTCCCATAATCCCTAAAGACGGCCGCGACGCCAAGACGAAGATGCACGCCAATTTCACCGCCGCCCCGATGAGGCTGTTCGTCATTGCCACATTGGCTAAATCAAGCCCTTGCAGCACCGCTTGGAGCGGGCCTTGGAAATAATAAAACAGGAAAAACGGCGCCATCACTTGAATAAAAATGGCTGCTTCGCCTGTTCCGTACATCCATCGCATGAGCGGCTCGGCAAAAAGGTAAAGAACGACCGCCGACAGTCCGCCGGTGACGAGCGACAGGCGCATCGCTTGGGCGATCCGATATTGGACGAGCAGCGGTTTGTTTTGGGCCACCGCTTCGCTAATAGCCGGAACGAGCGCGGTGGCGAGCGCATAGGTGATGAACGACGGCAAGGTGAGCAACGGCAAGGCATAGCCGACGAGCTGGCCGTATTGCTTGGTGGCGGCGGAGGCGGCGATGCCGGCGAGCGCCAAACTGTTGGCAACGACGATCGGTTCAAAAAACCAAGAAAGCGAGCCGATCAAGCGGCCGCCGGTTGTCGGCAGGGCGATCCGCATCAGGCGGATGAACGTGTCTTTGCCGGCATGAATGGAATGAAAAAACTTCGTCCGCAGGCGGATCGATTTTTTCAGCTGAAACAGGAACAATAAATACAATAAGGCTGCCAGTTCGCCGAGGACAGAAGCCGCCATGGCGCCGGCGGCAGCGTATTCAACGCCGTACGGCAACAGCGGTTTCGTGCATAAGGCGATCAAGCTGATGCGGACGATTTGTTCAATCAGGAGCGAGTAAGCGTACGGCTTCATTTGTTGGCGCCCTTGGAAATAGCCGCGCAGCACCGATGAAATAGCGACGATCGGCACGATCGGGGCGACGGCTAGGAGCGGATAATAGATGCGCGGGTCGGTGAACATCGTCCGCGAAAGCCACGGCGTTGCGGCAAGGAGCGCCGGCAGGAATAGGAGGCTCAGCACTCCGGTCGTCGCGAGCGAGACGACGAGAATTTTTTTGACCCGTTGCCGGTCGCCGGTCGCTTCCGCCTCGGCGATGAGCTTGGAGATGGCTACCGGCAGGCCCATTTGCGTCACCGTAATCGCCAACACAAGCGTCGGCACCGCCATCATGTACAGCCCGACTCCCTCGTCGCCAATCATCCGGGCGACGACGATTCGGTTCATGAAACCGAGCATTTTGGTGATCAAGCCGGCAATGATTAAAATCATAGTTCCTTGTAAAAATTTGGACATGTTTTCCCCCTGCCTTCTCAAATGCCTTTCTCTTTTATACAATATATGCAAGGCCTATGGCCAAGCATGACAAGGCTGATCGGCGACAATCACCGAGGGGGGATGGGAGATGGAGGAAAAACAACGGTGGCGGGAACAGCTCCTGCCGGCGCTCGAGTGCAAATATGAGGAGTTCCGGCTGCTCGGCTACAAGCACGTCACCATCGATGGGCTGTGGGAATGTTTATGGACGCGGAAATGGAAGGGCGAATTGGCAGATCAGAAGCTGCACGAGCTTGTCAGCGATATTTTGTCGCTTTCGCCGGGGGAGTATATGGCGTTTGTAACGAGGCAGTCCTATCAGCAGGCGGCGGGTGGCGATGAGTTGGAGCGCGTTCTGAAAGAGCTGTTATGAGCGGAGGTGGCCGCTTTTTGACCGGCGCTATACCCGGGGCGCCGTCGGTAAGGGCTGAACGTTGACAGCTCCTGCCGGCTGATTCATAATGAAAAGCGGAATCGATGTTGTGTGGATCGTGGCCGCCAGCTTCCGGGCGTGAAGACGAATCGAAGGAGGATGTTGAATGATTAAACGCAGCCGCATCGTCGCCTTTTTTCTGCTCCTGCTTTTGCTTGCTGGGGTGATGGGGCCGACGACGCAAGGAATTTTACATAACATTAAGCTAGGGCTGGATTTGCAAGGCGGTTTCGAAGTGCTCTATGAGGTGAAGCCAGCGAAAAAAGGCGATAAAATCGATCACGAAACATTGCAAAGCACGGTCAGCGCCCTGAACAAACGGATCAACGTCCTTGGCGTCAGCGAGCCGCGCGTGGACATTGAAGGGAATAACCGCATTCGCGTTCAGCTCGCCGGGGTGAAAGACCAAAATGAGGCGCGCGAAATTTTGTCCACGCAAGCGAAATTGACGTTCCGCGACGTCAATGACAACGTGTTGATGGACGGGAGCGACCTCGTCCAAGGCGGGGCGAAGCTGTCGTTTGACGAAAACGGCCGGCCGAGCGTCGCACTGAAATTGAAAGACGCCGACAAATTCCGGCAAGTGACGGAAAAAGTATACAAAATGGGGCCGCCCAACAACATTTTAGTCATTTGGCTTGATTTTAAAGAAGGGGTCGATTCTTACCGGAAAGAAGCGGGCAAAGCCGATCCGAAATTCATTTCCGCCGCGTCGGTCGATCAAGTGTTCAATCAAACCGATGTGTCGATCGTCGGCAATTTCACGGTGAAAGAAGCCCAACAGCTCGCCGACTTGCTTAATGCCGGGGCGCTGCCGGTCGAACTGCATGAAATTTACTCGACCTCCGTCGGCGCTCAGTTCGGAAAAAACGCCCTACAAAAAACGGTCATAGCCGGCATCATCGGCGTCGCGGCGATTTTTTTGTTCATGATTTGGTTTTACCGGCTTCCAGGGCTCATCGCTGTGATCACGCTGTCGGTGTACATTTATTTGATTTTGCTGCTGTTTGACTGGATGAACGGCGTTATGACGCTGCCGGGGATCGCCGCTCTCATTTTAGGGGTCGGGATGGCCGTTGACGCCAACATTATTACGTACGAGCGGATCAAGGAGGAGCTGAAGCTCGGCAAGTCGATGCTGTCAGCGTTTCGCGCCGGCAACCGCGGGTCGTTTGCGACCATTTTTGACGCCAACATTACGACGATCATCGCCGGCGCCGTCCTGTTCATTTACGGGACAAGCTCGGTCAAAGGATTTGCAACGATGCTTATCATCAGCATTGTCGCCAGCTTTGTCACCGCTGTTTACGGCACGCGGCTGCTGCTTGGGCTGTTGGTGTCAAGCCGCTGGCTCGATCGAAAGCCCGAGTGGTTTGGCGTGAAAAAGTCGGACATCTTAAACATCGCCGAGGTCAACGACGAAACGGAAGTGCCGACGAAATTCGACCGGTGGGATTTTGTCAAATATAGCAAAACCTTTTTCATTTTTTCCGGAGCTTTGACGATTGCCGGCGTCATTTCCCTTTTTGCTCTCGGGTTGAATCTCGGCATTGATTTCACAAGCGGTACGCGCATTGAGGTGACGAGCAACCAGCCGCTGGATGCGAAAGAGCTAGGCGACTATTTTGAGCGGCTTGGCCACAAGCCGGAGGATGTCGTGCTGTCCGGGACGGACGGAAAAACGGGCGTCGTCCGTTTAATCGGGGTGCTCGACAAAAAAGAAATTGCGACAATCAAAAACGAGCTCAACAAGACGTACGGCCACGAGCCGAATATCAGCACAGTTTCGCCGGTCGTCGGCAAGCAGTTGGCGCGCAACGCGCTCATTGCCGTGCTCATCTCGTCGATTGGCATCATTCTGTATGTGACGATCCGCTTCGAATGGCGGATGGCCTTAGCCGCCATCATCGCTTTGTTGCACGATGCGTTTTTCATCATCACCGTGTTCAGTTTGACGCGGCTTGAGGTCGATTTGACGTTTATCGCCGCGGTATTGACGATTATCGGCTATTCCATCAATGATACGATCGTCACCTTTGACCGCATCCGTGACTTGATGAAAAAACGGAAAGTAAAAACGGTTGACGATTTGAAACATATCGTTAACCGCGCCCTGCAGCAAACGTTTACCCGCTCGATCAACACGGTTTTGACGGTGTTGCTGACCGTTGTGGCGCTGCTGCTGTTCGGCAGTGAGGCGATTCGCAATTTTAACCTCGCTTTGCTTGTCGGGCTCGTGTGCGGCGTCTACTCTTCGCTTTGCATCGCTTCGCAGCTGTGGCTTGTTTGGAAAGGGAGCGCCCTCAAGAAAGGCAAAGGGGCGAGCAAAGCGGCTCCGGAAGCCGAGCCTCATCTGTAATGACTGCGCCGAAAAAAGCGACCGCGCTTTTTTCGGCGTTTTTTTGTCGCCAGAGGCGGAAAATGGGCAGACTAAAGCAAGAGGATTTCTACAACGTGAATCCAGCGCCCAACCGCGCCGGCGGAACATCGACAGACGAGAGCAAGAGGCGCCGGCCATGATGGTGGAACAGGGGGGACGATGACAACGAAAGGAAAAAGATGGGGGACTGGGTTGCGCAGGGGAGGGATTTTTTGATCCGAATTGATGAAAACAAGAGGCAAAGATGGGAGGTGTGTCCGTGGAACACGAACAGCGATTCAACAAAGCGAAAACGGCAGCGATGGTCGGCATCGTCGGCAATTTGATCCTCGCGGCCGTCAAGGCGGCGGCCGGCTTGTGGAGCCAAAGTCAAGCGCTGATCGCTGATGCTGCTCATTCGGCTTCCGATGTTGCTGGGTCGTTCGCCGTTTGGGTCGGGTTGCGGGCGGCGGCGCGTCCGCCGGATGAGGACCATCCATACGGACACGGAAAGGCCGAATCGATCGCCGCCATTATCGTGGCCGTGCTTCTTTTCCTCGTTGGACTGGAGATCGGGCGCTCTGCCTTCCTGTCGTTTTTCGCCCCCTTGGCGCCGCCGGGGATGGCGGCCGTCTACGTCCTGCTGGTGTCGATCGTCGCCAAAGAGGCGATGTTCCGTTACAAGTATCGGCTTGGGAAAACGTTAAACAGCGAAGCGTTGATCGTCAATGCGTATGAGCACCGCTCCGACGTGTTTTCTTCGCTGGCGGCGCTTTTCGGCGTCGGCGCCGCGATTGCCGGCGGGAGGTGGGGCATTGACTGGCTCGTGTATGCCGATCCATTGGCCGGACTGTTCGTCGCCTTGCTCGTATTGAAAATGGCTTGGGATCTCGGACGTCAATCGATTCATACGGCCATTGATCATGTGCTCCATGAAGAGGAGACCGCCGACTTGCGCGCGGCGGTGTTGTCTGTCCCTGATGTGCGGCAAATCAATGAGCTGTACGCGCGCGAGCATGGCCATGATGTGATCGTTGATTTAAAAATTGCCGTTGATCCGCAGCTGACCGTGGAAGAGGGGCACCGGATCGGAAAAAAAGTGAAAGAAAAACTGCTGACGTTTCCGCGCATCCGCAACGTGCTCGTTCATATCAATCCGTACGACCCGGAAAAAAAGTCGTAATGTCGTTGCCTGCTCTTTTCTCCTTTTTGTATAATAGGGAGAGTTGAGGTGGGGGACATGTTACAAGCGAAAACGCGTTGGGAGGTGGAGCGTCCCGACGAGCAGGCGGTGAGGCGCTTGGCGGAGGAAGCCGGCATCGAACCGCTGCTGGCGCGGCTTCTCGTTCGTCGCGGCGTGCGGACAGCAGCGGAAGCGGAGGCGTTTCTCCGTCCCGTTGGGCAGCCGTTTCACGATCCGTTCTTGCTCCATGGGATGGAGCGTGCCGTTCGCCGCCTAGAAAGAGCAATTCACCATGGTGAACGCGTGCTCGTCTATGGCGACTATGATGCGGACGGTGTTTGCAGCACATCGGTGATGGTGAGCGCTCTTCAAGAGGCAGGAGCAGCGGTGGAATTTTACATTCCCAACCGCTTTACCGAAGGATACGGCCCGAACTTGGCGGCGTTTCGCGCGGCAAAGGAGCGCGGCGTGTCCGTCATTGTGACAGTTGACAACGGAATTGCGGCGCTGAAGGAAGTGGCCGCCGCCCGCGAGTGGGGGCTTGATGTGATCGTGACCGATCACCACGAGCCAGGGCCCTCGCTCCCGGAAGCGTATGCGATCATTCACCCGAAGCATCCCGGAAGTACATATCCGTTCCATAGTTTGGCCGGCGTCGGCGTCGCGTTCAAGGTAGCCCATGCGCTGCTCGGACGGGTGCCGCGCCATTTGCTTGATTTGGTGGCCATCGGCACGATTGCTGATTTAGTGCCGCTTGTCGGGGAGAACCGGCTCTTGGCTGCGCAAGGACTGGCGGTATTGCGCGAGACAACCCGCATCGGTTTGCGCGCGCTGTTTCAGCAATGCCGCATCCAACCATCCCAGATCGATGAACAGACGGTCGGCTTCGCCATCGCGCCGCGTTTGAATGCGGTTGGGCGTCTGGGCGGCGCCGATCCGGCGGTGGCGCTGTTAATGACCGATGATGAAGACGAGGCCATGCAGCTGGCGGCGGAAATGGACGAGCGGAATCGCGAGCGCCAGCAGCTCGTCGCGCAAATCGCCGATGAGGCGGCAGACATGGTGCGCCGCCAATATCCGCCGGAGCAGCATCGCGTTTTGGTCGTGGCTGGCGAAGGCTGGAATCCCGGAGTGGTCGGCATCGTCGCATCCAAGCTCGTCGAACAGTTTTACCGGCCGGCGGTGGTGCTCTCCATTGACCGCGACAAAGGCATCGCCAAAGGCTCGGCGCGCAGCATCCACGGATTTGACTTGTTTGCCAGTCTCTCCAAATGCCGCGATATGTTGCCGCATTTTGGCGGTCACCCGATGGCGGCGGGGATGACCTTGGCGTTGGACGACGTCGAGCGGTTGCGGCAGCGGCTGAACGCGATCGCGGCGGAGACGTTGGTCGAGGACGATTTTATCCCGCCGACGTTCATCGATGCGGTTTGCTCGGTCGAAGAGCTGACGCTGTCGGCCGCTCGCAGTTTCGAGCGGCTCGCCCCATTCGGTGTCGGCAATCCGCGACCGCTTTTGCTCATTGAAGAAGCCGCGGTGGAAACGATGCGGCGCGTCGGGGCGAACGGCGCCCATATGAAGGCAGTCTTTTCGCAACAGCAGGCGGCGATTGATGTCATCGGCTTCGGCCTCGGTCCATTGTGCGAGGAGATCGCTCCGGGGACGTGCGTCTCGGCCGTGGGAGAGCTGTTGGTGAACGAGTGGAACGGGATGGCGAAGCCGCAGTTGTCGCTATGCGACGTGTCGGTCAACCGCTGGCAGCTGTTTGATGCCCGCGGCTGCCGGGACGTTCATTCGCTTCTTGAGCGGCTGCCAGAGGAGAAGCGGCTGCTGGTGGCCTTTCGGCGCCAGACGGAAACCCGCCCTGACTTGGCGCCGTTTTGCCGGGAGCTTCATTTCGTCATGACGGAGAAAGAGGCGGAGGCTTTGCCGATTGACGGCCGCTATGTCGTGCTGCTTGATTTGCCACCGCGGCTTGATTTGTTGGGGGCGCTTTTAGGCAACGGGCAGCCGGCGCGCATTTATGCCGTGTTCGCGCAGCCGGAAGGGCAATTTTTCCGCACGTTTCCGACGCGCGACCATTTCAAGTGGTTTTATGCCTTTTTGCATAAGCATCGTTCGTTCCCGCTCGCCGAACGCGGCGGCGAATTGGCGCGCGCCCGCGGCTGGACGACAGAAACGGTCCATTTTATGGCCGAAGTCTTTTTGGAGCTGGGGTTTGTGCGCGAGCAAAACGGCGTTATCACGCTCGTTCGCCAGCCTGTAAAGCGCGATCTCACCGAATCCCGGGCGTACCGTCGGCACCGGGACGAGCTGGAGGCGGAACATCAGTTATTATACTCCACTTACGAGCAGCTGAAACGCTGTTTGACGGAAATGATTCGTTCGCAAACGAATGAGGAGGCAAGCGCATCATGGATTTAAAACAATATATTACGATCGTTCCCGATTTTCCGAAACCGGGCATTTTGTTTAAAGACATTACGACGCTGATGGACAATGGGTCGGCGTACAAATACGCGACCGACCAAATCGTCCAATACGCACGTGAAAAGCAAATTGATATCGTCGTTGGACCGGAAGCGCGCGGTTTTATCATCGGCTGTCCGGTCGCTTATGCGCTTGGCGTCGGATTTGCGCCGGTGCGCAAGGAAGGGAAGCTGCCGCGCGAAGTCATCCGCGTTGAGTATGGTCTCGAGTATGGAACCGATGTGCTGACGATGCATAAAGACGCGATCAAACCGGGACAGCGCGTGTTGATCACCGACGACTTGCTGGCGACAGGCGGGACGATGCGCGCGACGATCGAGCTCGTGGAACAGCTTGGCGGAGTGGTCGCCGGGTTGGCGTTTTTGATTGAGCTGACGGAGCTTGGCGGACGACAAAAACTAGAAGGGTACGACATTTTGACGCTCATGCAGTTTTAGCGATTGATGGGGCCAGCCAAGCGGTTAGGCGCTCCCATCATCGCGCTTGCGGCGGGACGAAGAACGCGGAAAGTCCGGGGAGCGAAGCGGCGAAAAGCGGGGCGCAAGCAGCGCGAGGCCGCACAGTCGACATCGTTCGCATCTTCGGATATAATAAAGAAAAAAGGGGGCACTCGCACGAGTGCTCTTTCTTATTAACCGTAACGTGGTGGGGGCAATGGATGTCCAGTGTTGGCAGTCTGAATTTTATTCAAAAGGTGATTCAACCCTATGGCCAATGAACAAGTGTTGACAGCGGAGCAAGTGTTTGAACGAGCGGGCTGTTATTTATCCGAACAAGATGTCGCCTTTTTAAAAAAGGCGTATGTATTTGCGAAGCACGCCCATCGCGACCAATTCCGGAAATCCGGCGAACCGTACATCATCCATCCGATTCAAGTCGCCGGCATTTTGGCGGACTTGAAAATGGACGCGACAACGATCGCCGCCGGGTTTTTGCACGATGTCATCGAAGACACCGAGGCGACGAAAGAAGACCTTGAGCGCGAGTTCGGCGCCGAGGTGGCGATGCTTGTTGACGGCGTGACGAAACTTGGCAAAATCAAATATAAGTCGCAAGAAGAGCAGCAGGCGGAAAACCATCGGAAAATGTTTTTGGCGATGGCCCAAGACATTCGGGTGATTTTGATCAAGCTCGCCGACCGCTTGCACAACATGCGGACGTTGAAGCATTTGCCAGCGGAAAAACAGCGGCGCATCGCCAATGAGACGCTCGAAATTTTCGCCCCGCTGGCGCATCGGCTCGGCATTTCAAAAATCAAATGGGAGCTCGAGGATACCGCGCTTCGCTATTTAAATCCGCAGCAGTATTACCGCATCGTCAATTTGATGAAGAAAAAGCGGGCCGAACGCGAGCAATATTTGGAGGAAGTCATTCAAGAAGTGCGGGAACGGCTCAATGAAGTGCACATTCCGTGCGAAATTTCCGGACGTCCGAAGCATATTTACAGCATCTACCGAAAAATGGTGATGCAAAACAAACAGTTTAACGAAATTTACGATTTGCTGGCTGTGCGCATTATCGTCAACAGCATCAAAGACTGCTATGCGGTCCTTGGCATCATCCATACGTGCTGGAAGCCGATGCCCGGACGCTTCAAAGACTACATCGCCATGCCGAAGCCGAACATGTATCAATCGCTCCATACGACGGTCATCGGTCCGAAAGGCGAGCCGCTTGAAGTGCAAATCCGCACGTTTGAAATGCACCAAATCGCCGAATTCGGGATTGCCGCTCACTGGGCGTACAAAGAAGGGAAGACGATCAAGCCGAATTCGTTTGAGGAGAAGCTTTCTTGGTTCCGGGAAATTTTAGAGTGGCAAAACGACGCCAGCAACGCCGAGGAATTTATGGAATCGCTCAAGATGGACCTGTTTTCCGACATGGTGTTCGTTTTCACGCCAAAGGGCGACGTCATCGAGCTGCCGGCCGGCTCGGTGCCGATCGATTTCGCTTACCGCATCCATTCGGAAATCGGCAACAAAACGATCGGCGCGAAAGTGAACGGCAAAATGGTGCCGCTCGATTACAAGCTGCAGACGGGTGACATCGTTGAAATTTTAACGTCGAAACATTCGTACGGACCGAGCCAAGACTGGCTGAAGCTGGCGAAAACGTCGCAGGCGCGCAACAAAATCCGCCAGTTTTTCAAAAAGCAGCGGCGCGAAGAAAATATTGAAAAAGGCAAAGAGATGGTCGAAAAGGAAGTGCGCGGCCTCGGCTTTGAGCCGAAAGAGGTAATGACGGCCGACAATATGAAGCGCGTCGCCGAGAAGTTCAACTTCTCAAACGAAGACGATATGTACGCGGCGGTCGGCTATCATGGGATCACGGCGGCGCAAATCGCCCACCGGCTGACGGAAAAATGGCGGAAGCAGCGCGATCTCGAGGAACAGCAGCGCAAGTTGGCCGAGGCGTTTTCCGAGACGAAGCTGCCGGCCGGAAAAAAACGCGACTTCGGCATTCGCGTCCAAGGTGTCGACAATTTGCTCATTCGTCTGTCGCGCTGCTGCAATCCAGTGCCGGGCGATGAAATCATCGGTTTTATCACCCGCGGGCGCGGCATTTCCGTCCACCGCGCCGATTGCCCGAACGTCAAGACGGAAGAAGCGGCCGACCGGCTCATCACCGTCGAATGGGAAAGCGGAGCCGGCGGCGAGCGCGAGTACAACGTCGATATCGAAATCACCGGCTTTGACCGCCGTGGGCTGCTCAATGAAGTGCTGCAAGCGGTGAACGAGACGCGCACCGATATTTCCGCCGTTTCGGGCCGCTCGGATCATCGGCACAAAATCGCGACGATCCATATGACGATCGCCATTCACAACTTGGGCCACTTGCAAAAAGTCGTGGAGCGGATCAAGCAAATTCCCGACATTTATTCCGTCCAGCGCTTGATGAACAACTAGCGGCGGCGAAAAGGAGGAGAAGAAGTGAGAGCGGTCATCCAGCGAGCCAAAGAAGCCAACGTCACCGTCGATGGGCGGGTCGTTGGCGCCATCAAGGCAGGGCTTGTCGTGCTGCTTGGCGTCACGCACGGCGATACCGAGGCCGATGCGGCCTATTTGGCCGAGAAAATCGCCCATTTGCGCATTTTCGAAGACGAGGAAGGAAAAATGAACCGCTCGCTGCTTGATGTCGGCGGCGCCGTGTTGTCCGTGTCGCAGTTCACCCTTTATGGCGACTGTCGAAAAGGACGGCGTCCGAATTTTATGGCGGCGGCCAAGCCCGACCATGCTTTGCCGCTGTATGAAGCGTTCAACGCCTTTCTGCGCGAAAAAGGCGTCCATGTCGAAACAGGGATGTTCGGCGCCATGATGGGCGTGTCGCTCATCAACGACGGGCCGGTCACCTTGATCATCGACAGCGGTGAGAAACCGGGAAACGAATAATCGTTTTCCGGTTTCTTTTTTATTTTTCACAAGAAATGGGAATGATGAAAACAGGTTGATCCGAACGGAAAGGAGGGGGGCGATGCGGCAAACGAAGCGAGGGGAGCAGGCCCACCGAACGAGCGATGTGCTTTCGGCCGATTTTCATGAGTGGGTGCGGCTTGACGACCAGTGTAGTGCGTTTGAGCTGTCGTCCGAGCTTGGCGTCGCAGGCAAAGAGGTGCAAATGCTAAAAAAGCAGCGGTTTCGCCCGTGACAGCAGACGGAGCGGCAAGGCCCGTAAAGAGCTGGCGACGTTCGTTCCGTCTGCCGTAACGGACATTTCCGAATGCATATGTATTGACAAAGTAAGGGTCTCTATATGATAATAAATATCGGTTTAAAATTATTATAAATTAACAGTCACAGGAGGTAGATGAAGCAATGTCTTTAGTTGGGAAAAAAGTACAACCGTTCCGCGCTCAAGCGTATCACAACGGGGAGTTCATCGAGGTGACAGAACAAGACTTCATGGGCAAATGGAGCATCGTCTGCTTTTATCCGGCCGACTTTACGTTCGTTTGCCCGACGGAGCTCGAGGATTTGCAAGACCATTATGCGACATTCAAAGAATTGGGAGTAGAGGTGTACTCGGTGTCGACCGACACGCACTTTACTCACAAAGCATGGCATGACACCTCGCCGGCCATCAGCAAAATCGAATACATCATGATTGGCGATCCTTCGCACCAGCTGTCGCGCATGTTTGATGTGCTTGACGAAGAGCAAGGGTTGGCGCAACGCGGCACGTTCCTCATCGACCCGGACGGCGTCATTCAAGCGGTGGAAATCAACGCCGACGGCATCGGCCGCAAAGCGAGCACGCTGATTGATAAAATTAAAGCCGCCCAATATGTGCGCAACCATCCAGGTGAAGTTTGCCCGGCGAAATGGCAAGAGGGCGGTGAAACGCTGAAACCGAGCCTTGACCTTGTCGGCAAAATTTAAGGAGGCTTTTGACCATGCTCGATGCGGACATCAAGGCACAACTCGCTCAGTATTTGCAATTGCTTGAAAATGACATTGTCTTGACGGTTAGCGCGGGAGACGACAACGTTTCCCGCGATATGCTTGCTTTAGTCGATGAGTTGACGGCCATGTCGCCGAAAATCAAAGTGAAAAAAGCAAAGCTTGAACGCACGCCGAGCTTCAGCGTCAACCGGGTTGGCGAAAACACCGGCATCACGTTCGCCGGCGTCCCGCTCGGTCATGAGTTTACCTCGCTGGTGCTGGCCCTGCTTCAAGCGAGCGGCCGGCCGCCGAAAGTGAGCGAAGACGTCGTGCGCCGCATTCAACAAATCCGGGGCAAGCACCATTTTGAAACGTACGTGAGCTTAACGTGCCATAACTGCCCGGACGTTGTTCAAGCGCTCAACATCATGAGCGTCCTGAATCCCGACATTTCCCATACGATGATCGACGGGGCGGCGTTTAAGGACGAAGTGGAACAAAAAGGCATTATGGCCGTGCCGACTGTTTTTTTAAACGGTGAGATGTTCGCCAGCGGCCGCATGTCGATTGAAGACATTCTCGCCAAACTAGGAAGCGGGCCGGATGCTGCGTCGTTTGCCGATAAAGAGCCGTTTGACGTGCTTGTCGTCGGCGGCGGCCCGGCGGGGGCGACAGCCGCCATTTACGCGGCGCGCAAAGGCATTCGCACCGGCATCGTGGCGGATCGGTTTGGCGGGCAAATTTTGGATACGCTCGGCATCGAAAACTTCATCAGCGTCAAATATACGGAAGGGCCGAAGCTCGCGGCCAGCATCGAAGAGCATGTCAAACAGTACGATGTCGATATCATGATCCAGCGCGCCAAACGGCTTGCGAAAAAAGACTTGATTGAAGTGGAGCTGGAAAACGGCGCCGTTCTGAAAAGCAAAACGGTCATCATTTCCACCGGCGCCCGCTGGCGCAACCTTGGCGTGCCGGGCGAGGAAGAGTTCAAAAACAAAGGCGTCGCCTACTGCCCGCATTGCGACGGCCCGCTGTTTGAAGGCAAGCACGTGGCGGTCATTGGCGGCGGGAACTCCGGCGTGGAAGCGGCCATTGACTTGGCCGGCATCGCCAGCCACGTAACGCTGTTGGAGTTCGCTCCGGAACTGAAAGCGGACGCTGTTTTGCAAGAGCGGCTGTACAGCTTGCCGAATGTGACGGTGATCAAAAACGCGCAAACGAAGGAAATCACTGGCACGGATAAGGTGAACGGCTTGACGTACGTCGACCGGGCGACAGGGGAAGAACACCATATCGAACTGCAAGGCGTGTTCGTGCAAATCGGCCTCGTGCCGAATACAGAGTGGCTGGAAGGAACGGTGGAACGGAACCGCTTCGGCGAAATCATCGTCGACAAGCGCGGCGCGACCAACGTCGAAGGCGTCTTTGCCGCAGGCGACTGCACGGACAGCGCCTACAAGCAAATCATTATTTCGATGGGCTCCGGAGCGACGGCGGCGTTAAGCGCGTTCGATTATTTGATTCGCCATTAAGGCGACCCCGGCGTCCCGCCAAGGCGGGGCGCCTTCTTTTGCATCAACGGCCGGCCAAGCGGCGGGACGCTTTTTTTCAAGGCGGCTTGACAAACGGTCCGCTTTCTCCGTAATATAAAATTACGATTCAGATGGGCGATAGTGAACAACCGATGATGGAGAGAAGTAGGTAAGACCCACATGGCCAGAGAGGAAACGCCTTAGGCTGGAAGCGTTTCTCCATGATGGCTTAGCGAAAGACACTCCGTAGGTTTCCCTTTGAACGCGCGTGGCGTCAGTAAAAGGGAACGCGCGCCTGGCGTTAGCGGCGACAAGCGGAAGCTGAATGGCTTCAATTAGGGTGGCACCGCGGGAATGACGCTCTCGTCCCTATCAAGGGGATCAGGGCGTTTTTATTTTGAGCAAAAGGAGGATCTGCATGGCGTTTCAAATTCCAAGAGGAACGCAAGATATTTTGCCGGGAGACAGCGAAAAATGGCAGTACGTGGAGCAAGTCGCCCGCGAACTATGTTCCCGGTACGGATATCGGGAAATTCGGACGCCGATTTTCGAACATACTGAACTGTTTTTGCGCGGCGTCGGCGATACGACCGATATCGTCCAAAAAGAGATGTATACGTTTGAGGACAAGGGAGGGCGCGCGCTCACGCTCCGCCCGGAAGGCACGGCGCCGGTCGTGCGGGCGTTCGTCGAGCATAAGCTGTACGGCAGCCCGAACCAGCCGCTGAAACTGTATTACAGCGGGCCGATGTTCCGCTACGAGCGGCCGGAAGCCGGGCGGTTCCGCCAATTCGTCCAGTTTGGCGTCGAAGCGATTGGCAGCAGCGATCCGGCCATGGATGCCGAGGTCATGGCGTTGGCGATGCATATTTACGAAGCGCTTGGCTTAAAACGGATCCGGCTTGTCATCAACAGCTTGGGCGACCTCGACAGCCGCCGGGCGCATCGCGAGGCGCTTGTGCGCCATTTTTCGGGGCGCATCGATGAACTGTGCGCCGATTGTCAGGCGCGGCTCGAGACGAATCCGCTCCGCATTCTCGACTGCAAAAAAGACCGCGATCATGAACTGATGGCGACGGCGCCGTCGATTTTGGATTACTTGAATGATGAATCACGTGCGTATTTTGAGAAGGTGAAACACTATTTGGCCATGCTTGGCCTTCCGTTTGTCATCGATGCGCGGTTGGTGCGCGGGCTTGACTATTACAACCATACGACATTTGAAATTATGAGCGAAGCGGAAGGGTTTGGCGCAGCCGCGACGCTGTGCGGCGGCGGGCGCTACAATGGGCTTGTCGAGGAAATCGGCGGGCCGGAAATGCCGGGGATCGGCTTTGCGCTAAGCATCGAACGGCTGCTCGCAGCGCTGGAGGCGGAGGGGGTGGAGCTTCCGACCGATGAAGGGCTCGATTGCTATGTGGCTGCGCTCGGCGAACGGGCGAAAGAGGAAGCGGTTCGCCTCGTCTATCAATTGCGCCGCGCCGGCTTGCGCGTCGATCAAGACTATGTCGGCCGAAAACTGAAGGCGCAGCTGAAAGCAGCCGACCGCCTCAAAGCGGCGTTTGTCGTCATGATTGGCGATGAAGAGCTCGACAAACAAATCGCGACCGTCAAGGAGATGGCGAGCGGCGAACAAACGAACGTGCCGTTCGGCGAACTGGTTTCATTTTTCACAGAACGAACGAGGAGAGAGGGGGAGTAAACGAATGAAACGGACGTATTATTGCGGTGAAGTGCCGGAAACGGCGGTCGGCGAGCGCGTCGTGCTCAAAGGCTGGGTGCAAAAGCGCCGCGACTTAGGCGGGCTCATTTTTATCGATTTGCGCGACCGGACAGGCATCGTGCAAATCGTCGCCAGCCCCGATGTATCAGCTGAAGCGCTGGCGGCCGCTGAGCGCGTGCGGAGCGAGTACGTGCTGAGCGTGGAAGGGACGGTCGTCGCCCGCGCGCCGGAGACGGTCAACCCGAACATCGCGACCGGCCGCATCGAAGTACAGGCGGAGCACATCGACATTATCAATGAAGCGAAAACGCCGCCGTTTGCGATCACGGATGACACCGACGCAGCGGAAGACGTGCGTTTAAAATATCGCTACTTGGATTTGCGCCGCCCGGTCATGTTTCGAACGCTGGAGCTCCGGCATAAGGTCACGAAAGCGGTGCGCGACTTTTTGGACAGCGAGTGCTTTTTGGAAGTGGAGACGCCGATGTTGACGAAAAGCACGCCGGAAGGGGCGCGCGACTATTTAGTGCCAAGCCGCGTCCATCCAGGTGAATTTTACGCCTTGCCGCAGTCGCCGCAAATTTTTAAGCAGCTGCTGATGGTCGGTGGGTTTGAGCGCTACTATCAAATCGCGCGCTGCTTCCGCGACGAAGACTTGCGCGCCGACCGCCAGCCGGAGTTTACGCAGATTGACATCGAAATGTCGTTTATCGATCAAGAAGACATCATCGATGTCACCGAACGGATGATGGCGGCGGTCGTCCAAGCGGCGAAAGGAATCGATATTCCGCGCCCGTTTCCGCGCATCACGTATGACGAGGCGATGAGCCGCTATGGCTCGGACAAGCCGGATATACGCTTTGGCCTCGAGCTCGTCGATGTATCGGACATCGTCCGCGATTCCGCGTTTCAAGTGTTTGCCCGCACGGTCAAAGAGGGAGGGCAAGTGAAGGCGATCAACGCCAAAGGCGCGGCGCCCCGCTATTCGCGCAAGGAGATCGACGCGTTGGGCGAATTTGTCGGCCGCTATGGAGCGAAAGGACTGGCGTGGCTGAAAGCGGAAGGCGATGAGCTGAAAGGGCCGATCGCCAAGTTTTTCACCGCTGGCGAACAGGCTGCGCTTCGCCAAACGCTGGCGGTCGAAGACGGGGATTTGCTGTTGTTTGTCGCCGACCAAAAGGCGGTCGTGGCTGCGGCCCTCGGCGCGCTGCGGCTTCGGCTCGGCAAGGAGCTCGGCTTGATCGACGAAACGAAGCTCGCGTTTTTGTGGGTGACGGACTGGCCGCTGTTGGAATATGACGAAGAGGAAGGCCGCTATTACGCCGCCCACCATCCGTTTACGATGCCGGCGCGCGACGACATTCCGCTGCTTGAAACTAACCCGGGTGCGGTCCGGGCGCAGGCGTATGATTTGGTGTTAAACGGCTATGAGCTTGGCGGCGGCTCGCTCCGCATCTTTGAGCGTGACGTGCAGGAAAAAATGTTCCGCGCCTTAGGGTTCAGCGAAGAAGAAGCGCGCCGTCAGTTCGGCTTCTTGCTTGAGGCGTTTGAGTACGGCACCCCGCCGCACGGCGGCATCGCGCTTGGCCTTGACCGGCTTGTGATGTTGCTTGCTGGGCGCACGAATTTGCGCGATACGATCGCCTTCCCGAAAACGGCGAGCGCCAGCTGCCTGCTCACGGAAGCGCCGAGCCCGGTCAGCGAAAAACAGCTGGACGAGCTGCATTTGGCGGTCGTGCTGCCTGACCAAGAATAGCCGCTTCGCCGGCAAGGAAACATGAGCGGCAGGTGTTCACAAACACAAAAAAATATGATAAAATATAAGCAATCAACCACCCGTCCTAATGTGTTCGTCGCATCACCGATCGTTTTGACCGAACAGTCAATATCCGGGAGTCCGGGGTTTCCAAGCGGCGTGCACGCCCCTTCGTCACAGGGGAAGCGCAAACCTTGGAACAGGGCACCCACCTATGGGAGAGCGGGTTCAAAACGAAGGCAGCGACGGCACGATTGGGACTAGTGTACAGAAGAGCGATAAACACGATGGTGGGGCTGACTCAAACGTCCGCTTTTTGGCGGGCTCTCGGGTCAGCCTCGTTTGTTTTGCCAGCAAAAGACCCATTGCCACACAAGCGGGCTTCATGTACGATAAAAAACGGTGTATCACTCAATTTTTGCGCAAATGGAGAGGAGAACGATGCTGCATCAATTTTCCCGCAATGAGTTAGCCATTGGCCCTGAGGGGCTTGAAAAATTAAAAAACGCCACCGTTGCCGTCCTTGGCGTCGGCGGCGTCGGGTCGTTCGCCGTCGAGGCGCTCGCCCGTTCCGGAATCGGACGCTTGGTGCTTGTTGATCGCGATAACGTCGATATCACCAACATCAACCGGCAAATCCATGCGTTGCTCTCGACCATTGGCCGTCCGAAAGTAGAGCTCATGAAAGAGCGCATCGCCGACATCAACCCGGCGTGCGAGGTCATCGCGCTGCAAATGTTTTATACGGAAGAGACGTATGAGCAGTTTTTTGCCTATGATCTCGATTTTGTCATCGATGCCTCCGACACGATTGTGTATAAAGTACATTTGATGAAACAATGCCTCAAGCGCGGCATTCCGATCATCTCCAGCATGGGGGCGGCGAACAAAATGGATCCGACTCGCTTTCGCATCGCCGATATTTCCAAGACGCACACCGATCCGATCGCGAAAGTCATCCGCGCCAAACTGCGCAAAGAAGGGATCCGCCGCGGCATTCCGGTCGTCTTTTCTGACGAGAAGCCGGTGAAAATCCGCGAAGATGTCCGCCAAGTTGTCGGCAATGACGCCTCACCGATCCGCAAGGCGAAAATGCCGCCGTCATCGAACGCTTTTGTGCCATCCGTTGCCGGGCTCATTATGGCGTCATATGTCATTCAGGAATTGTTGAAGGAAATTCCGATTGCTCGCGTCGGCGAGTGACGAGCCGGTCGCTGGACCAAGCGAGCGAGGCTCGCCGGTAGGAAGCCGGTCGCCTGTCGTCAAGCTAGGATGGTGTCGCGGAAGCGGGAAACGAACAAACACGGCGTTTGCTCGCTTTGCCATGTCGATGACCGGTACACCCGTCTATATTGCGACGAAAAAAGAGCTGACCGAAAAGGCGATCTCCCCTCAAGAAAGACAGAGCCTATCGTGTGGCGGGAAAACGGTTAGTGCTTATATAGCGATAAGACAAAAGGTCGTCTGCCTTTAAGATCGGCACAACCGATCGTGCGGCAGAAGCAGTTGGGGCTTATATAGCGATGAAAGAGGGTGTCCCGATCCTTTTGGGACACCCTCTTTGGCTAGTTACGAATGGGCGGCTCGTTCGTTTTGTTCTCTCGCTTCGGCCAAAAGCCATTGCGCGAACGGAAGGCGATCGCCTTCTTCGGCGGCGAGTTGGCGAGCGCGGGCCATAATTTTGACAAGCGCCTCGTAATCTTCTTGAACCGTCGTTTGTCGTGCTTCAAGGCGTTCAATTTTTTGCGCCAGCTGCTCATTGCGCGCCCGCCATTCGGCGTGCTCCCGCTTCAGCCGTTCGTTTTCCTGCTCCGCCGTTTCAAGCTGTTTGGCATCGTGTCGCAGCGCCTGCAAAAAAGAAATGCACTGATCGAGCGTCAGAGGGGCAGCCGGGAGAAAGGGGGATGACCCTTCCGCCTCTTGGCTGCTGCCTGCGGAAGGAAACGGGAACGGATCTTGTTCCTTCTGCCATTTTTTCATCATTTCCAACGCCCGTTTTCGCTCTTTTCGTTGCTTCTTCGCCTGTTCGATGGCCTCGAGATGTCGTTTCCGCACCTCGGCATTCCAGCGGAAGCCGCATGCCGCCGCAGTTCGGTGCAACTTTTTTCCGACGTCTGCAAAGGCCGCGAGTTGTGTTTTTCCCTCCCGTATGTATTGAAGCACCGTTTCGGCCAATAGCACGTCTTCTTCATGCGACCATGCATCTTGTCTCGTTTTCATGCTGTCCACCCCACAAATGTAATGTTGATATGATCCTAGTTTTTCCGTTCTTGTTTCACTTTAAACTTCTCCCTTTGGCACGGGGACAATGGGCGATGCCAAACAAAAGAGAAACTAGCGGTTCCGCCTTTCGACCTCAATCAATCAATCAAGGTCAGCACTCAATCAAAACTTAGTTTGAACCGTAGCGGTCCGCCTTTTGACACCGCACGGTTGTATTCGGGTGGACCGGCGCTGTACAATGAAACGAGGAGGGGAACGACATGCGGAACAGGTCAGAGCCACTCGCGCTGCGGATGCGACCGCGCACGATCGACGACATCGTCGGACAAGCGCATGTGATTGGGCCGGAGACGCCGTTGTACAAAATGGTAAAAAAAGGATATGTTCCTTCGCTATTGTTGTATGGGGAACCCGGGACGGGAAAAACCTCGCTCGCCTACGCCATCGCTCGCACGGCTGGGCGGGAGCTGGTCGCCATCAACGCGACCTCAGCCGGGAAAAAGGAGATTGAAGAGGCGGCCGAAGCGGCGCGCTGGTCCGGCAATGTCGTTTTGTTTATCGATGAAATTCACCGTTTGAACAAGGCGCAGCAGGATGTGCTGCTTCCACACCTTGAATCCGGGCTGATCACGTTAATCGGGGCGACGACCGAAAACCCGTTTCACGAGGTGAATCCGGCGATCCGTAGCCGGTGCGGACAAATTCAGCGATTAAAGCGGCTTGAGCCGGCCGACTTGCTTATCGTTTTAAAGCGGGCGCTTACCGATTCGGTGCGCGGGCTCGGAGCGCAGCCCGTCAAGATCGATGAGGCGCTGTTATGGCGAATTGCGGAAGCCGCGGGCGGCGATGCGCGCGCGGCGCTTTCGCTTCTTGAAGCGGCCGTGGCGGCGGCCGATGAACGCGATGACGGTTTGTATGTGGATGAGGCGATCGTTGCTTCGTGCACGGCCAATCGCGGCTTCACTCATGACAAATACGGCGACCATTACTATTCGCTGTTGTCGGCATTCCAAAAAAGCGTGCGCGGCAGCGATGTGGACGCTGCTCTCCATTATTTAGCGCGCCTGCTCGAAGGCGGGGATTTGGCCGCGGTCTGTCGCCGGCTGCTCGTCATCGCCTATGAAGACATCGGGCTTGCGAACCCGTTGATGGGGGTGAAAGTGCAGGCAGCTGTGGCGGCGGCGGAGCGGATCGGACTGCCGGAGGCGCGCATTCCGCTCGCGACCGTGACGATCGAGCTTTGCCTAAGCCCGAAATCCAACAGCGCCTACAAGGCGTTGGACGCGGCGCTCGCCGACGTGCGCGCCGGAAAGGTTGGCGAGATTCCCGACCATTTAAAAGACGCCCATTATCAAGGGGCAGCCGTGCTCGGACATGGCCAAGGCTATTTATATCCGCATGATTACCCGAACGGTTGGGTGGCGCAATCGTATTTGCCGGCAACGCTTGCCGGCGTCCGCTATTATGAGCCGAAAGAGCACGGCGACGAGAAACATTATGCGAAAGTGTACCGGCGACTGGAGCAATTGAAGCGGGAAAGCGCGATTGGGCCGTGAACGGAGCGCGTCATTTATGGTATAATAACACCGGCGATTGACTGGATAGGGAGGCGCATGTGCGATGGTCCATCCTTCGGTCCCATGGCTGCGATGGAGCATTTATTTTGCCGGTTTGCTCGTCATGTCATTCGGCATTGTGCTGACGATGAAAGCCGATGTTGGCTGTGCGCCATGGGATGTCCTTCATATTGGTTTAGAGCGAACATTTGGCCTGACGGTCGGGACGTGGTCGATCATCGTTGGGATGGTGGTGCTTGCGGCTTCGGCGCTGCTTGTCAAGCGGAGACCGCAGCTTGGCGCCTTCCTCAATATGATCACTGTCGGCGTTTTGATTGACGTGTGGATGATGATCCCACCGCTGAAAACGCCGCCACAACTGCTTGAACAATATGCGATGCTGCTAGTCGGCATCGTCGTGTCCGGCTACGGCATGGGGCTATATATTTCCGCCGACGTCGGCGCCGGTCCGCGCGACAGTTTGATGCTCGCCTTGACCGAGTTGACCGGATGGAACGTGGCATACATTCGCGTGATGATGGAAGCGCTCGTGTTGCTTGTCGGCTGGCTGCTTGGCGGTCCGGTGTCGTTTGGCACGTTTCTTTTTTGCGTCACAATCGGTTCGGTCGCCGGTTTGGCGCTGCCGCAATGCCGGAAAATGGCCGACCGCTTGTTGGGAGCCGCCAACGTTCGGGCGCAAGGGTTAAGTCGTTAGGGGGGATATGATGAAGATTTCAACCAAAGGCCGTTACGGATTGACGATTATGATTGAACTGGCGAAAAAGTACGGCGACCGTCCGATTTCGCTCCGCTCGATCGCCAAGGCGAACAATTTGTCCGAGCACTACTTGGAGCAACTAGTGACGCCGTTGCGCAACGCCGGGCTTGTCAAAAGCATCCGCGGGGCGTACGGCGGTTACGTATTGGCCGAGCATCCGGCCAAAATTACGGCCGGTGATATTTTGCGCGTGCTTGAGGGCCCGCTCACCCCGGTCGAGGAACTCGAAGAGGAGGAGCCGGCGAAGCGCGAGCTGTGGATCCGCATCCGCGATGCGGTCGAGGAAGTGCTCGACAGCACGACGCTTGAAGATTTAGCGGAGTATAGCGATGGGGATGAAGGGGCATACATGTTTTATATTTAACCATTGATCAAGCGGTCGCATGTCATCAACCACGAGCGGATGACATGGACGTGTTTTTACTATTTACACCTTCATGGCCAAGCCTCGCCGTTTGCCGCAGCGGGCGGTTCCCCCAACGGGCGGAATCCGCTCGGGCAAGGGACGGCCGCTGTGGGCGGAAGAGGTTCGGGCGACAAGAAAGGAGAATGACCGTTGGAACGGATTTACTTGGATCATGCCGCGACGTCTCCCATTCATCCAGATGTGGCGGCTGGCATGATTCAGTCGATGACCGAACAGTTCGGCAATCCGTCAAGCATCCATTATTTTGGCCGGCAGAGCCGCCGGGCGTTGGACGAAGCGAGATCAGCCATCGCCCGCAGCCTCGGGGCGAAAGAGACGGAAATCGTGTTTACAAGCGGCGGGACGGAAGCGGATAACTTTGCGCTCATCGGAACGGCGATGGCCAACCGTGAGCGAGGCCGCCATCTCATTACGACCGCTATTGAGCATCACGCTGTTTTGCGCGCTTGCGAACATTTACAAAAGCAAGGATTCGATGTGACGTACTTGCCGGTCGATGAACACGGGCGCGTGTCGGTCGAGGACGTGAAAGCCGCGCTCCGTGATGACACGATTCTCGTTTCGATCATGTTCGCCAACAACGAAGTCGGCACGATTCAGCCGATCCGTGAAATCGGCGCCCTGCTTCGCGACCACCCGGCGTATTTTCATACCGATGCCGTGCAGGCGTACGGGCTGATCCCGATCGATGTGAATGAGTACGGCATCGATTTGTTGTCGCTTTCGAGCCATAAAATCAACGGTCCGAAAGGCAGCGGCGCCTTGTATGTTCGCGGGACGGTCCGCATCACACCGCTTCTTTTCGGCGGCGAGCAGGAGCGGAAACGGCGCGCCGGCACAGAGAACGTCCCGGGCATTATCGGCTTGGCACGGGCGGTGGAAATCGCCGAGCGGACGAGGGAAGAGAAGCGGAAGCAATACGCGGCTTGGCGCGAAGCGATGTTGACGATTTTTCGTTCCTCCGGCCTTGATTTCATCGTCAACGGCAGCGAAGACGGCCTGCCGCATATTTTCAATGTTGCTTTCCCGGGAACGAACGTCGAATCGCTGCTCGTCAATTTGGATTTGGCGGGCATCGCCGCGTCCAGCGGGTCAGCGTGCACGGCGGGGTCGATCGATCCGTCCCACGTGCTTGTTGCCATGTGCGGAAACGAGTCGGAGCGCATCCGCTCGTCCGTGCGTTTTAGCTTCGGACTCGGCAATACAACGGAGCAAATTGAGCGGGCGGCGGAAGAAACGGTGAAAATTGTGAAGCGGCTCACAAAACGCTGAAGAGGGGGTGAAGCGCATGAACAAAGCGCCGCATGAAACGCGCGTTGTCGTCGGCATGTCCGGCGGGGTCGACTCGTCAGTCGCCGCGCTATTATTAAAAGAACAAGGATATGATGTGATCGGCATTTTTATGAAAAACTGGGATGACACCGATGAAAACGGCGTTTGCACGGCGACTGAGGATTACGAAGACGTTGTGCGCGTCTGCAACCAAATCGGCATCCCGTACTATGCAGTCAACTTTGAAAAGCAATATTGGGACAAAGTGTTTACGTATTTTTTGAACGAATACAAAGCGGGGCGCACCCCGAACCCGGATGTGATGTGCAATAAGGAGATTAAATTCAAAGCGTTTTTGGAACACGCCATGTCGATCGGCGCCGATTACGTCGCCACCGGCCATTACGCCCGCGTCGAGTTTCGCGATGGCGAATATAAAATGCTCCGTGGAGCTGACCCGAACAAAGACCAAACGTATTTTTTGAACCAGCTCGGCCAAGCCCAACTGTCAAACGTGATGTTTCCGATCGGCCACTTGCACAAAGCGGACGTGCGCCGGATCGCGAAAGAAGCCGGGCTGGCTACCGCTGGGAAAAAAGACAGCACCGGCATTTGTTTTATCGGCGAACGTGATTTCAAAGAATTTTTGAGCCATTATTTGCCGGCCCAGCCGGGAGTGATGAAAACGCTCGACGGCGAAGTGAAAGGGCGGCATGACGGGGTGATGTATTACACGATCGGCCAGCGCCACGGCCTTGGTATTGGCGGCAGCGGCGAACCGTGGTTTGTCGTCGGCAAAAATGTGCGCGAAAACGTGCTGTATGTCGCCCAAGGATTTGAAAACGACTATTTGTATTCGACCTCGCTAAAAGCGGTCGATGTCAACTGGGTGTCTGACCGCAAGCCGGAAGCGCCGTTCCGCTGCACGGCGAAGTTCCGCTATCGTCAGCCCGATGTCGGCGTGACGGTTCACCCGCTTTCAGACGGCAAGGCGGAAGTCGTGTTTGATGCGCCGGCGCGGGCGGTGACGCCGGGGCAGGCGGTCGTGTTCTACAACGGCGAGGAGTGCCTTGGCGGCGGCACGATCGATGAAGTGTTCCGCAACGGTGAAAAGCTTTGGTATGTCGGCTGACCGCTAAGCTGCCGCACCGGCGGTGAAAGCCCTAACCCGGCTTGGGGTTGGGGTGTTTTTGCAATTGCTCGAAAAAAACGAACGTATGTGCTAAACTATAGTCAGGAGGGATGAGCGGTGGCGGATTGGAATGAACAAGGGCTTGCGCATTTGCGCGCCGGGGAGTACGAAGAAGCGCTCCGCTGCTTTTCCAAAGCGGTGGACGATCGCCCGGACGACCCGACCGGCTACATCAACGTCGGCACCGTGCTGGCCGCCGCCGGCGAAGAGGAGAAAGCGCTCGCTTTCTTCCAGCAGGCGCTTTGTCGCGATGAACGGGCCGCGGCCGCTTACTATGGCATCGGCACGCTCCACTATCAGCGCGGGCGGTTTGCCGAGGCGAAAGACATGTTTGAACGGGCCCTCGGGCTGGGGCTCGATGACGCCGACACGCATTTTATGCTCGGCATGTCGCTATGGCGGCTCGAGATGCCGCGGCTCGCTCTTCCGTATTTGCAGCGGGCCGCCGAATTGAACGAAGGGGATGCCGAAGCGTTCTTTCAGCTCGGCCTTTGTTTGGCGGCGCTCGACTATGTTGACGAGGCGAAGCGTTGCTTTGAAAAAACGTTGGCGCTAAAGCCGCACCATGCCGACGCCTGCTACAATTTAGGGGTCATTTATGCGAACAAGGACGAGCCGGCTGCCGCCCGCGATTGGTTCGCCGCCGCGTTGGAGGCGAAGCCAGACCACGTGCTGGCGGGGTATGGAAAGAAAATGATGGAAAAGCGGCTTTCGCCGTAAAGGCAGGGGATCGCTGTTGCAAGAGCAGCAAACGCTGGCCATTGAGGGGTGCACCTTTATTAAAGGAACGTGCATATCCGTCATTTTCCATAACGAAGAAACGCTTTACACCGTTGTCCGCATTCGCGTTGAGGAAACGAACGAAGCGCCGGTTGAAGAGGAAGTGATCGTCACCGGCCATTTCCCGCGGATCAGCGAGGGAGACGTTTATGTGTTTTATGGTCAATTCCGCCATCATCCGCGCTTTGGCCGCCAGTATGCGGCGAGCCAGTTCCGCAAACAGCTTCCCAACACGAAAGAAGGAATCATTCAGTATTTATCAAGCGGCTTGTTTAAAGGGATCGGCAAAAAAACGGCTGCGGCTATCGCCGAAGCGCTCGGCGAGCAGGCGATTGCCGTGATTTTGCGCGATCCAGCGGCGCTCGAGCGCATTCCGAAACTGTCCAAACAAAAGGCCAAGCAGCTGTACGAAACGCTCCGCGCCCACGAAGGGCTTGAGCAGACGATGATCACCCTTGCTCAGCTCGGCTTCGGCCCCCAGCTGGCCATGAAAATTTACCAAGCGTACGGCGAGGAAGCGATCGAAATCATCCAAGCCAATCCGTATCAGCTCGTCGAAGACATTGAAGGGATCGGGTTCGGTCGCGCCGATGAGCTTGGGCGGCAGCTCGGCATTTCCGGAAGCCACCCGGCTCGGCTGCGCGCCGCTTCCTTGTTTGTCCTCGAGCAAGTTTGCCTGCAGGAAGGGCATGTGTACATGGCCGAGGAAGAGCTGGTCGGCCGCATTGCTGAACTGCTGGATGGCCGGCCGAGCGGGGCGGTCGACGGACAAGCCATTCAACGGACGCTGCTGATGTTGAGTGAAGAAGGAAAACTGGTCGTTGAGCAAGGCCGTTGTTATCTCCCGTCGCTTTACTTTGCCGAAAAAGGCATCGTTTCCAACGTCAAGCGGCTGCTCCGGCAAACGGCGGCGCCGTTTGCGGAATCGGAGTTTTTGCTGGCGCTCGGGGCGCTTGAAGAGCGGCTTGGCATGCAGTACGCGCCCCAGCAAAAAGAGGCGATTCAGCGGGCGCTTTCCTCCCCGTTGTTCATTTTAACCGGCGGTCCGGGCACGGGAAAAACAACGGTCATCAAAGGGATTGTCGAGCTGTTCGCCGCTCTTAACGGCTTATCGTTAGATCCGGCCCGCTACCAACAAGGTGAGCCGTTCCCGGTCGTGCTCGCCGCCCCGACCGGACGGGCGGCCAAGCGGATGAGCGAGGCGACCGGCCTGCCGGCGGCGACGATTCATCGGCTGCTCGGTTGGAACGGAGTGGAAGGGTTCAGCCGCGATGAACATGAACCGCTTGCCGGCAAGCTGCTTGTCATCGATGAAATGTCGATGGTCGACACATGGCTGGCTAATCAGCTGTTCAAAGCGGTGCCAAACGGCATGCAAGTCGTGCTGGTCGGCGATGAAGACCAGCTGCCATCCGTCGGGCCCGGCCAAGTGCTGAAAGATTTGCTCGAGTCCGGTGTCGTTCCTTCGGTGCGGCTGACAGACGTGTACCGTCAGGCGGAAGGATCGTCGATCATCGAGCTCGCTCATGAGGTAAAGCGCGGCGCCGTGCCGCCCGATTTGACCGCGCCAAAGGCGGATCGCTCGTTCATTCGCTGCCGCGCCGGCCAAGTCGTGGATGTCGTCCGGCAAATCGCGGACAATGCGCGAAAAAAAGGCTTTTCGGTCAAAGATATTCAAGTGCTCGCCCCGATGTACCGAGGCCCGGCCGGCATTGATCGGCTCAATAAAGCGCTTCAAGAGCTCTTCAATCCGCCATCCGCCGGGAAGCGGGAACTGGCGGCCGGCGAGGTGGTGTACCGCGTCGGCGACAAGGTGCTTCAGCTCGTCAATCAGCCGGAAGACAACGTGTTTAACGGCGATATCGGCGAAGTCGTTGCCATTTTTTACGCGAAAGAGAACACCGACAAGCAAGACTTGCTCGTTGTCTCGTTTGACGGCGTGGAAGTGACCTACACCCGGCAAGAGCTGTCGCAAATCACCCATGCGTATTGCTGCTCTGTGCATAAAGCGCAAGGAAGCGAATTCCCTATCGTCATTTTGCCCGTCGTGAAAAGCTACTATCGGATGTTGAAGCGGAACTTGCTGTATACGGCGGTGACGAGAAGCAAACAATTTTTGATTTTATGCGGCGAAGAGGAAGCGTTTCGGGCCGGCGTCGCCAAGCAGAGCGACGGGGTGCGGCGGACGGCGCTGGCGGAAAAACTGACGGCGGCGATGGCGCCGGTTGTCGAAGTCGAACTGCCGCTTGAGGATGCGAACGTCGGAATGGAAAACGTTACGCCGTATGACTTTATGAGCGATGAGTCAAGCTAAAGGTGGCTGGAAAGGTGGGAGAGCGATGCGAACGTTTTCCGACATGAAAGGTCTTCCCATTTACGAACAAGCGACAGGGAAAAACGTCGGAACGATCGCGGATGTTTGGTTTACCAGCCACGGCACGGTGCAAGGGTTTGTTGCCGAACAGCGCGGCTTGTTTGGCCGCCGCCGCTATTTGCCGCTTGCGGCCGTGCGAGCGCTGCAAAACGATCGAATGCTCATCGACGACGCGCGAAGTTTCCAGCCCTTGCCTTCCTCTGACAGCGGCCACTCTCTTTACGGTGAACGAGGCATCGCCGGCAACATGGTTGTCGCCGCCGACGGGACGACGATCGGATTGCTAGATGACGTATATTTCGACGGGCAATGGGGCAGAATTGATGGATACGAGATCAGTGAGGGATTTTTTTCCGATTTGACAGAAGGAAAGAAGCGAATGCAGCTTGCCCCGTTCACGGCGAAAGAAGGGGTTGTGATGGTGGACACAACAAAGTAAGGAGAGTGGCTGTCGGTGCTCATTTGCCCGAACTGCAAACGAAAAAATTTAGGAAAAATCGGCGTCAACCAATATTATTGCTGGGATTGTTTCATCGAGCTTTCCGTCTCGAAAGGAGTCATCCATGTCCATCAAGTGGAGGAGGACGGGACGTTAAGCTCTCTCGATGATTTGTTCGACGATTATGAGCGCACGATTCAACTTTAGGGGGGACAGTCATGAACCGGACGATGACATCGCTGTTGGCTGTCGGGTTAGGTGTCGCCGCGTATCAGTTGGCCCAGCGCAACAACTGGATGAACGGGCGCACGATGCGAAAAATGCGCCGCCGCTTGATGCAGGCGATCCGCTGACGGCGTTGCCGCCCTCGCCTTGCGCGGGGGCGGTGCCTTGTGATTGTCAAATAGTGCTAAAGCGCTAAAGGCATATTCCCGCCCGCATCCCCTACACTAAACGGTAGGAGGTGTGGTGATGGGGGAGCAACAATGGCAGTCGTTCTTCCGCATCGGCAAATGGCTGTTGGTGACGGTGATCGTCTATTTAATCGTCCGGATGAAAAGCGTTTGGTGGCCGGTGATCGATTTTGTCGCCACGGTGTTGACGCCGTTTTTGCTGGCGGCGTTTATCACGTATTTGCTGCACCCGCTCGTTGAATATCTTCATGGCAAAGGGGTGCCGCGGGCGCTTGCCATTTTGCTCATTTATTTGCTGTTTTTTGGCTCGGTCGGCTACGGCTTGTACCGCGGCATTCCGGTTTTGATCGCTCAGCTGCGCGCGTTGGACGAACAGCTGCCCTCGCTGATGAATACATATCGCCAATGGGTGCGCCACATTCACGATGAAACATCGACATGGCCGATGGAAGTGCATACGCGGGTGGAAACGATGCTCGCTGAGCTGGAGCGGGCGGCCGCCTCGGCGGTCGAGATGGCGATTCGCGCCATGAAATCGCTGATCAGCTCGGCGGCGACGTTCGTGCTGATCCCGTTTATTGTGTTTTACATGCTCAAGGACGTCGAGGTGCTGAAAAAAGCCGTTTGGTATTTGACGCCAAAGCGGTGGCGCGAACCGGGGCTGGCGTTTTTACAAGACGTTGACGAGTCGCTCGGCGGTTACATCCGCGGCCAGCTCTTTGTCTGCGCGGCGATCGGTTCGGCCGCGGCGCTCGGATTGTGGCTTGCCGGCATGGACTATCCACTTTTGCTTGGGCTCATCATCGGGATGACCAATATCATCCCGTATTTCGGGCCGCTGATCGGCGCCATTCCGGCCGCCATTTTAGCGGCGACTGTATCGCTCAAAATGGTCTTGGTGGTGCTGGCCATCATTTTCGCTTTACAGTTTTTAGAAGGCAACGTGTTGTCGCCGCTGATTGTCGGCAAAAGCGTACACATGCATCCGCTTGTCATTATGCTTGCCCTCTTTGCCGGCGGTGAGCTTGCCGGCGTGCTCGGCCTCATCCTCGCCGTTCCGACGGCGGCGGTGCTGAAAGTGGCCATCATCCATTGGAAGGAGCGCTATGCCTTGCATTGACAAACGAGCGGTGCTTGTCTATAATTTTTCAATGTAAAAGCGAATACATAACGCGATGACGGATCGAGTATGTTGCAGTCCATCTTAACGCGCGGGCTCGCGCACAGAGAGGAATTTCCGCGGCTGAAAGAAATTCCAGATGAAGGGCAACAGAAGGCTAATCCGGAGCGCAGGCAAAACCTGACGCAAGGCTGCGTTACGGCCAAAGAGGTGATGGGCGTTTTTTTGCCCATAAACAGGGTGGTACCGCGAGCATAACTCTCGTCCCTGCAGGGGATGGGAGTTTTTTTATATAAAGGTGAAAGGGGAGGATGATCATGAAACAGCTGACATCTGCCGAAGTGCGGCGCATGTTTTTGCAGTTTTTCCAAGAAAAAGGCCATGCGGTTGAACCGAGCGCTTCGCTCATTCCCGTCGACGATCCGTCATTGTTATGGATCAACAGCGGCGTCGCGACGTTGAAAAAATACTTTGACGGGCGCATCATTCCAGAAAACCCGCGCATTTGCAATGCGCAAAAATCGATCCGCACCAACGACATCGAAAACGTCGGGAAAACGGCGCGCCACCATACGTTTTTTGAAATGCTCGGCAACTTTTCGATCGGTGATTACTTCAAGCGGGAAGCGATCCACTGGGCGTGGGAGTTTTTAACGAGCGAAAAGTGGATTGGCTTTGATCCGGAACGGCTGTCCGTCACCGTCCATCCGGAGGACGAGGAAGCGTACAACATTTGGCATAACGAAATCGGACTGCCGGAAGAACGGATCATCCGTCTCGAAGGAAACTTCTGGGACATCGGCGAAGGCCCGAGCGGTCCGAACACGGAAATTTTTTACGACCGCGGCGAGGCGTTCGGCAACGATCCGAACGATCCGGAGCTGTACCCGGGCGGGGAAAACGACCGCTATTTGGAAGTATGGAACTTAGTGTTTTCCCAGTTCAACCATAACCCGGACGGCACGTACACGCCGCTGCCGAAGAAAAACATCGATACCGGCATGGGGTTGGAGCGGATGTGCTCGATTTTGCAGGACGTGCCGACGAACTTTGAAACCGACTTGTTCTTGCCGATCATCCGCGCTACCGAACGAATCGCCGGCGAGCGGTATGGCGACGATCCGGACAAAGACGTCGCCTTTAAGGTGATCGCCGACCATATTCGCGCCGTGACGTTTGCGATTGGCGACGGGGCGCTGCCGTCGAACGAAGGGCGCGGCTATGTATTGCGCCGCTTGCTCCGCCGCGCGGTGCGCTACGCGAAACAAATCGGCATTGACCGCCCGTTTATGTACGAGCTCGTGCCGGTTGTCGGCGAAATTATGCACGACTACTATCCGGAAGTGAAAGAAAAAGCCGATTTTATCGCTCGCGTCATCCGCACGGAAGAAGAGCGGTTCCACGAAACGCTTCATGAGGGGCTCGCCATCTTGGCGGAAGTGATCGAAAAGGCGAAAGCGCAAGGAAGCACCGTCCTTCCGGGGGAAGAGGCGTTTCGCTTGTATGATACGTACGGCTTCCCGCTCGAGCTGACGGAAGAGTACGCCGCCGAGGCAGGCATGACGGTCGATCACGCCGGTTTTGAGCGCGAGATGGAGCGCCAGCGCGAACGGGCCCGCGCCGCTCGCCAAGACGTCGATTCGATGCAAGTGCAAGGCGGCGTGCTCGGCGATTTGAAAGACGAAAGCCGGTTTGTCGGCTACGATGAGCTTGTTGCCTCGTCGACGGTCCTCGCCATCGTTAAAGACGGACGGCTTGTCGAGAAAGTGAAAGCCGGTGAAGAGGCGCAGATCATCGTCGATGTGACGCCGTTTTACGCCGAAAGCGGCGGTCAAGTCGCCGACCAAGGCGTATTTGAAAGCGAGACCGGGAGAGCGGTCGTCAAAGATGTGCAAAAAGCGCCGAACGGCCAGCACCTTCACTCGATTGTCGTCGAGCGCGGCGCGGTAAAAAAAGGAGCCCGCTATACGGCGCGCGTTGATGAGGCGAAGCGGGCGCGCATCGTGAAAAACCATACGGCGACCCATTTGCTCCATCAGGCGCTCAAAGACGTGCTCGGCCGCCATGTCAACCAAGCGGGGTCGCTCGTCGCTCCGGATCGGCTGCGCTTTGACTTCACCCATTTTGGCCAAGTGAAGCCGGACGAGCTCGAGCGCATCGAGGCGATCGTCAATGAACAAATTTGGAAGAGTACCCCAGTTGACATTTTCTATAAACCGCTTGAGGAAGCGAAAGCGATGGGCGCGATGGCGCTGTTTGGCGAAAAATACGGCGACATTGTCCGCGTCGTCAAGGTCGGCGACTACAGCCTCGAGCTGTGCGGCGGCTGCCATGTGCCGAATACAGCGGCCATCGGGCTGTTTAAAATCGTCTCTGAATCCGGCATCGGCGCCGGCACGCGCCGGATTGAAGCGGTGACCGGAGAGGCGGCGTACCGTTTGATGAACGAACAGCTCGCCATTTTGCAAGAGGCGGCGCAAAAATTGAAAACAAGCCCGAAAGAATTGAATGCCCGTCTTGACGGACTGTTTGCCGAACTGAAAGAGCTCGAGCGCGAAAACGAATCGCTTGCCGCTCGCCTTGCCCGTATGGAAGCGGAGCACCTCGCCCGCCAAGTCAAAGACGTCGGCGGCGTGCCGGTGCTGGCGGCGAAAGTGCAGGCGAACGACATGAACCAATTGCGGGCGATGGCCGACGATTTGAAGCAAAAACTCGGCACGGCAATCATCGTGTTGGCGGCGGTGCAAGGCGGCAAAGTCCAATTGATCGCTGCGGTGACCGATGACTTAGTGAAAAAAGGATATCACGCCGGCAAGCTCGTCAAAGAAGTGGCTTCCCGCTGCGGCGGCGGGGGTGGCGGACGCCCGGATATGGCGCAGGCCGGAGGAAAGGACGCGGACAAAGTCGGGGCAGCGCTTGATTACGTCGAAACGTGGGTCAAATCCATTTCCTAAATGGCGCGGATCGTGTACAATGGATGTAAGATGGAGGAATGGCCCGAATCAAGAGCGAGGTGGAGACGGTGAGCTCGTTTGATCAAACGATGCAGTTTCATTTTCCGGAAGAGCCGGCTGAAACGAACGTTCGCGAAGTGCTGCTGACGGTGTATGAGGCTTTGCAAGAAAAAGGCTACAACCCGATCAACCAAATTGTCGGCTACTTGTTGTCCGGCGATCCGGCTTACATCCCGCGCCATAACGACGCGCGCGCCCTCATCCGCAAAATCGAGCGCGACGAATTAATCGAGGAATTGGTGAAATTCTATTTACAGGGGCAACGAAAGGACTGACCGATGCGAACGTTAGGATTGGATCTCGGCACGAAAACGCTCGGCGTGGCGATCAGCGACGAGCTTGGCTGGACGGCTCAAGCCTTGGAGACGATCGCCATCGACGAAGAGCGCGGCGACTACGGCTTAAAGCGGCTGCGCGCCATCATCGCCGAATATGGCGTCGATGCGATCGTTGTCGGCTGGCCGAAAAACATGAACGGCACGCTCGGACCGCGCGCCGAAGCGAGCGAGCGGTTCGCCGCCAAGCTGCGCGAGGAGTTTTCTTTGCCGGTCGTGCTTTGGGACGAACGGCTGTCGACGATGGCCGCCGAACGGATGCTGATCGCTGCCGATGTGAGCCGGAAAAAACGGCGGAAAGTGATCGACAAAATGGCGGCGGCTGTCATTTTGCAATCGTACTTGGATAGGAAACGATGAAGGGGAGGCCAATCACAATGGAACATGGAGACCGCCATATTACCGTTGTCGACGAACAAGGCAACGAACAGCTCTGTGAAATTTTGTTTACGTTTGAATCCGACGATTTCGGGAAATCGTACGTGTTTTACTATCCGGTCAGCAAGGAAGCGGAAGATGAAAACGGCGAAACGGAAGTGCACGTGTCGGCGTTTATCCCTGCTGACGAAAATCAAGAAGGGGAACTGCTTCCGATTGAAACGGAAGAAGAGTGGGATATGATCGAAGAAGTGTGGAACACGTTTTGTGCTGAACAAGAAGATGAAGAGGAATGATCCGAAGCGGCTGCCTAAAGGCGGCCGCTTTTTTGTCGGAAAAAAGGGCGAGAGATGCAAAAACTTGTAGTATAATATGACCGATGGACGGGAAAGGAGGTGCGCTATGGGGGAAAAGCATTGGACAGGGAACGAGGGGCGGCGTGGGCGAAAACGGATGTTGATCGCAGGCAGCGTTTTGCTGGCGCTGGTTGTGTTGATCAGTGCCGGCAGCTTTCTATATATTCGCTTGGCGCTCAAACCGGTCGATCCTCATGATCACACTCCGGTTCATGTCTCGATTCCTGTCGGTTCATCGGCGACAGAAATCGCAGAGCGGCTCGAACAAAAACGGCTCATTCGAAGCGCTAGCGTGTTTCGGCTTTATGTCCGTTGGAAACGCGAGTCCGGGTTTCAAGCCGGAGAGTACGAACTGACGCGGGCCATGCCGATGACGCGCATCATAGCGCTGCTGCAAACGGGGAAATCGTTGAAAGTCGGCTTGAAATTGACGATCCCCGAAGGGTCGCAGCTTGTACAGATTGCCGATCTCATCGCCGCGCGAACGGGATACAAAAAAGAAGACGTCATGAAGCAGCTGAACGACCGCGCGTACATCGAGCAGTTAATGAAAAAGTATCCGCGTGTCATAACGAAAGACGTATTCCATCCGAACGTTCGTTATCCGCTGGAAGGTTATTTATTTCCAGCCACCTATGTATTCGCTGACAAAAAACCGCCGCTTTCTGAGATCATTGAAACGATGGTCGCCAAAACGGCAGCGGTGCTTGCTTCGTACGAAGAGGAAAGAGGGGAACGGAAGCTGTCGCCGCACCAGCTGCTGACGCTTTCCTCTCTGATCGAAGAGGAGGCGACAGAAAAAGCCGACCGCAAAAAAATCGCCAGCGTCTTTTACAATCGGCTGCGCCTAGGCATGCCGCTGCAAACCGATCCGACGGTTTTATACGCGCTTGGCAAACATAAAGCGCGCGTGTTTTACAACGATTTAAAAGTTGATTCGCCATACAATACGTACCTTCATAAAGGGCTGCCGCCAGGGCCGATCGCCAACGCGGGCGCAATGTCGATTGAAGCGGCGCTTGAGCCGGCGCAAACCGATTATTTGTATTTTTTAGCCACCCCCACAGGCGATGTCATTTTCACGAAAACGCTGGCCGAGCACAACCGGGAAAAGGCGAAGCATATTGGGAAACGATAGCGCAAAACGGAAGTTGCTGGCGGGTTAGGCGAAACGGTTTCGCTTTTCCGCCGAGTTATGGTAAGATAAAGAAAGTTGAACAGGGAGCGATAAGGGTCCGGTAGCGGCTCTTATTTGGAACGGATGGGCGCAGCACCTCGGGCCGCCGCTTGGCCCGGGGCGGGCGCTTTTCCGCTTGTTGATGGCAAGGAGCACAAGCCCGGCGATCGCTGCTTTATTTTCGCGACGGGGCGGGCGCTTTTCCGCTTGTTGATGGCAAGGAGGGTTCCGTTTGCTGACTGATGAGGTCGTTTCGTACTTGCAGCGGCTGCGGCCGGCGTTGGATGCGGATGTGGAACAGATCGAGCGCGAAGCCCGCGAACAGCGGGTGCCGATCATGGATTCGGTGAGCATCGAAACGATGTTGTTCGTGCTCAAGCTCGCGAAGCCGCGCCGCATTTTAGAAATCGGCACGGCGATCGGCTATTCGGCGATCCGGATGGCAAAAGTGCTGCCGGAGGCGCACATTGTAACGATAGAAAAAGACCGGGAGCGGTATGAGCGCGCCCGTTTTTATATGGAAAAGACCGATTGCGCCCAGCGAATTGAAGCGGTGTGGGGCGACGCCTTGGCGGTGACGGAGAAGGTGGCGTCGGCCGCGCCGTTTGACGCGTTGGTGATCGATGCCGCCAAAGGGCAATATGAGCGCTTCTTTACGCTCTATGAGCCGTTTCTCGCTGAAGGCGGCCTCGTCATTACCGACAACGTGCTGTTTAAAGGGCTTGTCGCCGCTGAAACGCCCGGGGGCAATAAGCGGCTTTGGAATCTCGCCCAAAAAATTCGCCGCTATAATGAGTGGTTGATGGCCCGGGGCGATTATGACACCGTCATCATTCCGGTCGGCGATGGGCTCGCGATATCGAAAAAAATGAGGTGAACGAGAAAATGAAAAAACCGGAATTGCTCGTCACGCCGACGAGCGTTTCCCATATTGATGAACTGGCGGAAGCCGGGGCGGACGCCATCATCATCGGTGAGCAGCGCTATGGCTTGCGGCTCGCCGGCGAGTTTTCCCGTTCGGATGTGGCCGCGGCTGTTGAAACGGCCCACCGGCGCGGCATGAACGTGTATGTGGCGATGAACGCCCTTTTTCATAACGACAAAGTGGACGAGCTTGCCGACTACGTGGCGTTTTTAGCTGAAGTCGGCGCCGATGCCATCGTCTTCGGCGATCCCGCGGTGCTTTTGACCGTCCGAGAAACGGCGCCTCACATGAAGCTTCACTGGAGTACGGAGACGACAGCGACGAACTGGTATGCGTGCAACTACTGGGGGCGAAAAGGGGCGAAACGCGCCGTCTTGGCGCGCGAGCTGAACATGGACGCCATTTTGGAAATCAAAGCCCATGCTGAAGTGGAAATTGAAGTGCAAGTGCACGGCATGACGTGCATGTACCAGTCGAAGCGTTCGCTGATTGGCAACTATTTTGCCTATCAAGGAAAAGTGATGGAAATCGAACGGAAAAAGTACGAAAAAGGGATGTTCCTGTACGACAAAGAGCGCGACTATAAATACCCGATTTTTGAAGACGAAAACGGCACGCACATTATGAGCCCGAACGATCTTTGCATCATTGACGAACTGGGCGATATGGTGGAAGCCGGCATCGACAGCTTCAAAATCGACGGCGTTCTGCACACCGCGGACTACATTACGGAAGTGACGAAGCTGTACCGCCGCGCCATCGACTTATGTACGGAAGACCGCGAGCGCTACGAGCGGGAAAAAGAGGAGCTGCTGGCGGCCGTTGAAGCGCTTCAGCCGCCGCACCGCCGCATCGACACCGGATTTTTCTTCAAGGAAACCATTTATTGAGAAAAGGAGGGACACGTCATGCTTGTAAAAAATGACCGCATCTCCGAGATCGTTGACGGCAAGCGCGTCATCGTGAAAAAGCCGGAGCTGCTGGCGCCGGCCGGCAACTTGGAAAAGCTGAAAATCGCCGTCCACTACGGGGCGGACGCCGTCTTTATCGGCGGTCAAGAGTACAGCTTGCGCGCCAACGCCGACAACTTTACGATCGAGGAGATTCGCGAAGGGGTGGAATTTGCCAACCGGTACGGGGCGAAGGTGTACGTCACCGCCAACATTTACGCCCATAATGAAAACATTCCCGGCCTTGACGACTATTTGCGGGCGTTAGAGGAGGCCGGCGTTTCCGGCATCATCGTCGCCGATCCGCTCATTATCGAAACGGCGCGCCGGGTGGCGCCGAGGCTTGAAGTGCATGTAAGCACCCAGCAGTCGCTCACCAACTGGAAAGCGGTCCAATTTTGGAAAGAGGAAGGGCTCGAGCGGGTCGTGCTCGCTCGCGAAGTGAGCGCCGAAGAAATTCGCCAAATCAAAGAGAACGTCGATATTGAAATTGAGGCGTTCATCCATGGAGCGATGTGTTCCGCCTATTCCGGCCGCTGCGTGTTGAGCAACCATATGACGGCGCGCGACTCCAACCGCGGCGGGTGCTGCCAGTCGTGCCGCTGGGATTACGATTTATACCAGCTGTCTGACGGCCGGGAAATCCCGCTGTTTTCCGAAGGCGACGCCCCGTTCGCCATGAGCGCGAAAGATTTGAACTTGATCCGCGCCATTCCGGCGATGATTGAACTTGGCGTCGACAGCTTGAAAATTGAAGGGCGGATGAAGTCGATCCATTACGTGGCGACAGTCGTCAGCGTCTATCGGAAAGTGATCGACGCGTACTGCGCCGATCCCGACCATTTCACGATTCGCGACGAGTGGGTGCGCGAGCTCGACAAATGCGCCAACCGCGAGACGGCGCCGTCGTTTTTTGCCGGCTTTCCCGACCATACGAACCATATGTATGGCACCCACAGCCGAAAACCGACGCACGAGTTCGCCGGCTTAGTGCTTGATTACGACCCGGAGACGGGCATCGCCACCATCCAGCAGCGCAACCATTTCCGGCCCGGCGACGAGGTCGAATTTTTCGGCCCGGAAATCGACAACTTTACCCAAGTGATTGAAACGATTTGGGATGAAGAGGGCAACGAACTCGATGCGGCGCGCCATCCGCTGCAAATCGTCAAGATGAAAGTGAAACGGCCACTCTTCCCGTACAACATGATGAGAAAGGAGAATTAAGATGGGGAAGAAGCCCGTTGTCATCGGCGTCGCCGGCGGTTCCGGCTCCGGGAAGACGAGCGTCGCCAGGGCGATTTATGATCATTTCGGCGACCGTTCGATCCTTGTCTTGGAGCAAGATTTTTATTACAAAGACCAAAGCCATCTCCCATTTGAAGAGCGGCTGAAGACGAACTACGACCATCCGCTGGCGTTTGACAACGACTTGTTGATTGAACATATTCATAAGCTGCTTTGCTACGAGCCGATCGACAAGCCGGTGTATGACTATACGCTTCACACCCGCTCCCGTGAGGTCATCCGCGTGGAGCCGAAAGAGGTCATCATCGTCGAAGGCATTCTTGTGCTAGAAGATGAGCGGCTTCGCGACTTAATGGATATTAAAGTGTACGTCGACACCGATCCGGACATCCGCATCATCCGCCGCCTCCTTCGCGATGTGAAAGAGCGCGGCCGCACGTTTGACTCGGTGATCGAACAATATTTGTCCGTCGTGCGGCCGATGCACAACCAGTTTGTCGAACCGACGAAGCGTTATGCCGATGTCATCATTCCGGAAGGCGGGCACAACACCGTCGCCATCGATTTAATGGTCGCAAAAATTCGCACGGTTCTTGAACAAAAAGCGTTTTTATAATAACATAACAGAGACAAAACAATATAGTATATAACAAGTAAGCGTACGAACAGCGATTTTTCTGTTCGTACGCTTTACATAATGCACAATATATAGAGGAGTGAGATGAATGGCGAACGAAAAGCAGTACCCGATGACGAAAGAGGGAAAAGAGAAACTGGAACAAGAGCTGGAGTATTTAAAAACGGTCAAGCGCAAAGAAGTGGTCGAACGCATTAAGATTGCGCGTGGGTTCGGGGATCTGTCGGAAAATTCAGAGTACGACGCAGCGAAAGACGAGCAGGCGTTTGTTGAGTCGCGCATTCAAATGCTTGAAAACATGATTCGCAACGCCGTCATTATCGAAGAAGATACGGAAAACCCGGATGTGGTCTCGCTTGGCAAATCAGTGACGTTTATCGAACTTCCGGACGGAGAAGAGGAGACGTACACGATCGTTGGTAGCGCGGAAGCGGATCCGTTCGAAGGGAAAATTTCCAACGACTCGCCGATCGCGAAGTCGCTTCTTGGTCGCCGCGTCGGCGATGAAGTGACGGTACAGACGCCGGGCGGGGAAATGATGGTGAAAATCGTCGCCGTCAACTAAGCGCGCTATGTTCGACCCGCAAAGCGGCCGCAGCGCGGAAAAATCGCCGTCCTAGGCACGTTTCAAATGAAAACACCTCGTCGAAACTGTTGATGAGGTGTTTTCTTTATGTGGAAGAAAAGGGCTATTGTCATGCTTGTCTTGATCGAAGCGGCGCTGTTTTTCATCGTGGGGCGGCTCGCGCAAATTCAGTTGATTGACACCGAATCGTTCGCGAATCATAATTTAATCGCCGAAAGCGTCGCCCAGCGCACACAGGAATTGGTCATCGATGACGGGCGCGGTTCATTTGTGGACCGAAACGGCAAGCCGCTGACGAAACGATCCGTACCGTCGCTTGTCTTATTTCCGTTTTTGAAGATGAGGCCATGGCCGATCGAACAAGTCGCCCGCGTGACCGGCGTTTCCGAAGAAGAAATCCGTCGCCAGCTCGAGCGGGCGGACGGCCCGTTCGTCTTAGAGAAAAACGGCGAACCTCTCGCCTTAAGCGCTGAACAAATGAGGCAAATGAACCGCTTGCGCATCCCGGGCGTCTTTGCCGTCCATAAACAATATCCGCTCGAGACGCTGTACGCTCCGCATTTGCTCGGCTTTACGCGGCCGGACCGCGAGCTGTTGCGCCAACGCTATCCGAAACGGCCGCTTCCGCCTGGGACGGAAGTCGGCATTCAAGGGTTGCAGAAGGCGTTTGACGAATTTTTGCTCGCCGACGCCGAGACGAAATTGCTGTATCACGTCGATGCGGAAGGGCGGCCGCTGTTCGGGCTCGATGTCAAGTACAGCGATCCGAGCAATTCGTTTTACCCGGTCACGGTAAAAACGACGCTAGACCGCGACGTGCAGCGCGAGATGGAGCAGATCGTCGACCGATTCGGATTGAAAAAAGGCGGCCTCGTCTTGCTTGACGTTGACACTAACAGCGTAGTGGCCATGGTCAGCCGCCCGAATATGGATCCGCGTGATCCGTACAAAAACGGCGGGGCGGAAAACCAAATGGTGCTGCCGCACATCCCCGGCTCTGTTTTTAAAACCGTCATCGCCGCCGCGGCGCTTGACGAGGGAATCGCTTCGCCGACGACCACGTTTGATTGCCGCAAAACGATTGCTGGCGAGGAAGACCGGGAGCACGACTACGGGACGCTCGATCTGACGGACAGCTTTGCCGTCAGCTGCAACAATGCCTTCGCCACGCTCGGCAAAGAGCTGATCCGGCATGATCCCGGCGCGTTGGAAACGTATGCCGAAAAACTGGGGCTGTATCCGACGGCCGGCTGGGAAGGGCCGGTTTACCATGAAGAACATTTCCGCCAGTTTCCCGAGGAACGGAAAGGAACGATTTGGCACGATGCACGCGACAAGCGGGTGCCGCTGGCGGTTGCGCAAACGGCGATCGGGCAAAAAGATGTGCGCGTTTCGCCGCTTGGGGTTGCCAACATGATGGCGACGATCGCCCGTGGCGGCAAGGCGTGGAAAGTGCGGGCCGTCGATCAAGTGCTGTACAAAAACGGAGCCCCGCTGTTCTCGTTTTCCGCCGAGCCGGCGACCGGGCTGGAACCGATTACCCCGGCAACGGTTCGGCAGCTGCAGCAGCTTTTGCGCGGCGTCGTTACGAATCAGAAAGGCACCGGCCGCCGTTTTCAGACGCTGCCGTATCCAGTTGCCGGCAAATCAGGAACAGCGGAGACAGGAAAAAGGGAAGGGGACGTCGAACTGATCAATAAATGGTTTGCCGGCTATTTTCCCGCCGACCGTCCGAAATACGCCCTCGCCGTTGTCGAACTGGACGTCCCGAGCGGGCGCGCGGCGACCAACGAAGTGTTTGCCGCCGCGGTTGAAGCGCTTTACGCCCATGACCGCGCGCAAAAGGAAAACGAATAACGAATCGATGTAGAGAGCGAATTTGGTTGACATCTACAGCGAGGAAAGGAGAGGGGAACATGGCGCAAACGGAAACGCGCTTTGCCGCCCGTGCCAAACGGCGCAAAATGAACCGTTGGCTCAACGGGGCGATTGCGGTGGTGTTGCTGCTGATTGTGATGGTCGCTTGGAATTTGCTTTTTGGCGGAAAAGCGGATCAGCAAGCGGCCGGCAAAACGAAGCGGACGGAAGTGGAAACGGGCGCGGCGGTTGTCTCAAACGAAGAAAAAAAGCCCGCAGCGGGAAGCGACACCGCTGGTGGGGAAACCGAGGAGACCGCCGAAACGAACGAAGAGGAATCCACCAAGGTGACGGAAACCCCGGGACCTCCGGGGTCAAATATCGAAAAAGAGATCGTCAATCCGGCTTGGCAGCCCGTCGGCACGACGCAATCCGAGCCTCATGAAACCGTGTTTGACGAAAACTCGGTCGATTGGAAGGAAATGCTTGATGCCGTCAGCTATGCGACCGGCATCGCGCCGGAGGAGATGATCGTTTGGTTCATTGGCAACAATGGGCCGAACAAAGCGGTGGCGACGATCTCGACGAAGGGGCAAACCGCTCACTATAGAGTGTATATCGAATGGGTAACCAATGAAGGCTGGAAACCGACGAAGGTGCAAAAATTAAAGCAAAGGCCGTCATAATGCCGGCGAACGCGCGGCATGGATGGCGGCGGGAGCAAAAAGCAGGTGCCCAACTGCCGTCTGGGCACCTGTTATTTTTTCGCTTTAAAATGGACGACGGCGCTGTAAAACCGGTTTCCGTTCTCCATCACATGCATTTGATGGGCAACGTGATGGACGGAAAGCAGCAGCGCTTTATTATGCTCAATTTGTTCGTTAATCTTTTTCTCGAGCGTCCGCAAATCATCCGCCTCAAAAAATTCAATTTTGTCCTCGATCAGATCAAGGGAAATGTTGACCATCGCGCTCCCTCCTTTCCATTGCCAGTGTAGCAAATTTTCCCGCCGTCATCCACCGGGGGCCGGGGAACAATACGAATGATGAATCGGCATGATCGTTGAACAAAGAAAAAACTTATGCTACATTGAGAGCAGGACCGCGCAAAATACATACTATATTTATAGGAATTATAAACTTTTATGGAGCGTGACCGTATGGGTAGAGAATTTCTTGATTTATTCGAACAATGGGCTGAGTCGTACGACCAATCGGTGGAAGGCCATGATGAGCAATATCGCGATGTGTTTGCCGGCTACGGCCGCATTTTGGACGCGGTCGCCGACAAAGCGGGCCAAGTAGTGCTCGAATTTGGCGTCGGCACCGGCAATTTGACGAAAAAGCTGCTCGAACGCGGCAAAACAGTGTACGGCATTGAGCCATCAGCGCCGATGCGCAAAAAAGCGTTGGAAAAACTCGGCGGTCGGGCCGTCATTATGGACGGCGACTTTTTGCGTTTTCCGCTGCCGTCGGAGCCGATCGACACGGTGGCGAGCACGTATGCTTTTCATCATTTGACCGATGCGGAAAAAGGGGAGGCCATCGCCAAATATAGCCAACTGCTCCGCCCTGGTGGTAAAATAGTGTTTGCCGACACAGCGTTTCGTGATAAAGCCGCGTTCCGCCGAGCGGTTGAAGCGGCGCGGGCGCGCGGGTTCCACGATTTGGCCGACGATCTGGAGCGCGAATATTACACGACGCTCGACGTATTGGCCGCGCTGTTTGCCACCCACGGCTTTTCCGCTTCCTTTACGCAGCAAAACGCGTTCGTCTGGCTGATGGAGGCGGTAAAACAAATCGACTGAGAAAGAGGGAGAACGATGAAAGCAGCGATTATTGGAGCAATGGAAGAAGAAGTAGCGATGCTGCGCGCGCGCATGGAAGGGCGCGAGGATACGGCCATCGCCGGATGCGAATTTTCCGCTGGGCGCCTTAACGGAGTGGAAGCGGTGTTGTTGAAGTCCGGCATCGGCAAAGTGAATGCCGCCATGGGGACGACGCTGTTGCTTGACCGTTTCCGTCCCGATGTCGTCATCAACACCGGCTCCGCCGGAGGATTTTTGCCGTCATTGCGCGTCGGTGATCTCGTCATTTCGGAAGAGGTCGTGCATCATGACGTGGATGTGACCGCCTTTGGCTATGCGTATGGGCAAGTGCCCGGCTTGCCGGCGCGCTACCGGGCCGATGAGACGCTTGTCGAGGCGGCAAAACAAGCGGCAACCCAGCTTAACGGCCTCCAAGCGGCCGTTGGCTTGATCGCCACCGGCGATTCGTTTATGAATGACCCGAAGCGCGTCGAGTTTGTGCGCGGCCAGTTCCCGGAACTGTGCGCCGTTGAGATGGAGGCGGCGGCGATCGCCCAAGTGTGCGTGCAGTTTGGTGTGCCGTTTGTCGTGATCCGGGCGCTTTCCGACATCGCCGGTCAGGAATCGGACGTATCGTTTGAACAGTTTTTGGAGACGGCGGCGAAACACTCGGCTGAGCTTGTTTTATCGATGCTTTCCATTCTCAGTGCGAGAAGTTAAACGAGTGGAAGGAAACGGAGTGACACCGATGCAGGTAGCCAAAAGCATTCATGAATTGATCGGGCGCACACCGCTAGTGGAAATTACGCGCTTTCCGCTGCCGGAAGGCGTCCGCTTGTTTGCCAAGCTCGAGTATTTCAATCCGGGCGGAAGCATCAAAGACCGGCTCGGGCAGGAATTGTTGCGCGAAGCGTTTGAATCGGGGAAGCTGAAAGAAGGCGGCACGATCATCGAGCCGACGGCTGGCAACACCGGCATCGGCTTAGCGCTGGCCGCGATCGACAAAAACATCAACGTCATCTTTTGCGTTCCAGAAAAATTTAGCATTGAAAAGCAGCAGCTGATGAAAGCGCTCGGGGCGCAAATCGTCCATACGCCGACCGAGGAAGGAATGGAAGGGGCGATCCGCAAAGCGGAAGAGCTCGCCCGCACGATTCCAGGCGCGTATTGCCCGCAGCAATTTCGCAATCCGGCCAACCCGCGGACGTATTATAAAACGCTTGGTCCGGAGCTGTGGGATGACTTGGACGGACAAATCGATATTTTTGTCGCCGGCGCCGGTTCCGGCGGCACGTTTATGGGAACGGCGACGTTTTTAAAAGAAAAAAATCCGGCCATTAAAACGGTGATCGTCGAACCGGAGGGCTCGATTTTAGGCGGCGGCGAACCGGGTCCGCATCGGACGGAGGGGATCGGCATGGAATTTTTGCCGCCGTTTCTGGATCCGGCGTATTTTGACGCCATCTACACGATCGCGGACGATGACGCGTTCCGCCGCGTGAGCGAACTAGCCAGACAAGAAGGGCTTTTGGTCGGCAGCTCGTCCGGCGCCGCCTTTCACGCCGCCTTGCTTGAGGCCGAGAAGGCGAAACCGGGAACGAACATCGCCGTCATTTTCCCCGATAGCAGTGAGCGATATTTAAGCAAAAACATTTACGAAGGTGGAGGATCGTGATGAGACGAAAAACGCTGCTCATCCATGGCGGCATTCCGGGTGACCCGCACACCGGAGCGGTGTCGGTGCCGATTTATCAAGTGAGCACGTACAAGCAGGAAGAGATCGGGAAGCATAAAGGATTCGAATATTCGCGCACCGGCAATCCGACGCGCGCGGCGCTCGAGAAACTGATTGCTGAGCTTGAAGGCGGCGTGGCTGGGTTTGCGTTCGCTTCTGGGATGGCGGCGATTACCGCCGTCATGATGTTGTTTGACAGCGGCGACCATATCGTGATCACCGATGACGTTTACGGCGGCACGTATCGGGTGATGGCGAACGTATTCAACCGGTTCGGACTTGATGCGACGTTTGTCGACACGAGCGATGTCGCCAACATCGAGGCACACATCCGCCCGAATACGAAAGCCATTTACGTGGAAACGCCGACCAATCCGTTGTTGAAAATTACCGACTTGCAAGCGGCGGCCGCCATCGCCCGTGCGCATGGGCTGTTATTGATCGTCGATAACACGTTTTCGACACCGTATTTCCAAACGCCGCTTGAACTGGGCGCCGATATCGTCATTCATAGCGCGACGAAATATTTAGGCGGCCATAGCGATGTCGTCGCCGGCTTGGCGGTCGTCCGCACCGCCGAGCTCGCCGAGCGGCTTCATTACGTGCAAAATTCGACCGGCGGCATCCTTGGACCGCAAGATTCGTGGCTGCTTATGCGCGGGATCAAAACGCTCGGCGTGCGGATGGAAGAGCACGAACAAAACGCGCGGGCGATTGCGGCCTTTTTGGCTGAACATCAGGCGGTGGCGCGCGTGTATTACCCCGGGCTTCCGGAGCATCCGAACTATGAGCTGGCGAAAACACAAATGCGCGGGTTCGGCGGCATGATTTCCTTTGACGTCGGCAGCTTGGAGCGAGCGGAAACCGTCCTGTCGCGCGTTCGCTTCTTTACGCTCGCCGAAAGTTTAGGAGCGGTCGAAAGCTTAATTTCATTGCCGGCGAAAATGACTCACGCCTCGATTCCGAAAGAGCGGCGCGAACAGCGCGGCATTACCGACGGGCTCATCCGCCTGTCGATCGGGTTGGAAGACGTCAACGATTTGCTTGACGATTTGGCGCAAGCGCTTGGCTGAAATTGCCGCTCCCCCTTTTTCGCCCGTTATGGTACAGTGAGGGCGAGAGGAGGAATCGGCAGTGACTGAACGACAACGGAACGAGCTGCGTGCGAAAGCGGGAGATTTCACGATGTATAGCTTAGTTTTGTTCGCGCTTGGCGCGTTTCTCTATTTAGGTGCGATCATCCCGGGCGCGCTGGCGGCGGCGGACAAACCGTTCGCTTTGCTGGCTGTCGCGGGCTGTTTGGCCGCGGCATTGTATTGCTCGCGCCGCGCCGCGCGCTATCGCCATCAGCTCGAGGAACAAGACAACCCGTTTGAATCGTGAAAGGACTTGTTCAAAAGTCCGTCTACCGGGATCCGCGGCGGAAGCGTAAAGCGCGGAGAGGAGGACGGAAAGTTCCATGGGCAGCGCGATCTGCTCTCGACCCGGGGATGAAAATCGCGCGCCAGTTCGGCATTTTCACAAAAAACCGAACAACTTCGTCATTGAGAGACGAATTGGAAATAGGGATGTTGTCTTATTTTTCAATAGAATGGTTTACAACGGAACTGATTTTGGATATAATTACCTTCGTAACGTCATTTCCGAAGGGAGGTCGAAGACGATGATCATGACGATGTGGACGACACCGCTCGATGCTTGCCAACTAAAGGCTATTCGACCTTCCGCTGACCGGGAATGACGCACCATGACCAAGAACAACAGCCATCGGGCCGCAGAAGGAGAGTAGTCTCGCTTTCTGCGGTTTTTTGCTTGGCAAGGCCGCAGAGGCGTTTTCCTTCTGCGGCTTTTTGTTTCGAAAGGGGGGAGGAAGATGACGATCCATTTGTTTTTTGTGACGATCACGATCGAGCGGAAGGCCCCGCGGCGGCGCAACATCGAACAAGAGCGGTTGCGGCGTGCCGCCGAAGAGGAGCTGCTTGACCGCAAATGTTCTGTCCATCACCGGCTGTTTTAAAAACGACAGAGGAAAGGGGAGATAATTCATGCTGATGGCACGAGGATGGTTGATGATGTGGCTTGAGCGGACGGGCGATTCGACTTGACTCGGCGAGGAGGGACGCGCATGCTGCGTGTGCTGTTGTTGACGGTCGAATTTCACCAATTGTTCAAACTGTGGCGCAAGCGTTCCTCGTTTCCTTTGGTAAAATAAAAACAAACGAGTCAAGGAGGGAACGGGGATGTTCACCATCGTCATGGCAGTGGTGATTACAGTGTCCATCGCGCTCGTCATCGCTGCGGAAGTGAGCGTCGAGGCGGAGGCTTAAGCGGACGGTTGGTTCGTTCAGCGCCTAGAGCGGTGTTCCACGAGTGCCGGCTTGTTTTAAGAGCCGGCGCTATTTTTTTGTCCAGACACGGACAACGTCGCTCCCGCATATACATCATCATAGACGGTTTCCGTCAATGACAGCAGGCAGGGGTGAGAGCATGTCCGGCATTGTTTCGGTGTTTGCGTTTTTGCTGAAAGAGCTGACGTTTCTTGTTTCGTATATTAAAAACAATGCATTTCCCCAGCCGTTAAGCGCTAAAGAAGAGGAAAACTATTTGGCACTGATGGCGAAAGGCGACGAACAAGCTCGCAACCGGCTCATCGAACATAACTTGCGCCTTGTCGCCCATATTGTGAAAAAGTTTGAAAATACCGGTGAAGAAGTGGATGATTTGATTTCGATTGGCACGATCGGCCTCATTAAAGCCATTGAGAGCTATTCGCCGGGAAAAGGGACGAAACTGGCAACGTACGCTGCCCGCTGCATCGAAAATGAAATCCTTATGCACTTGCGCTCGTTGAAAAAAACGCGCAAAGATGTCTCGCTGCATGAACCGATCGGCCAGGACAAGGAAGGAAACGAAATCAGCCTGCTTGATATTTTAAAGTCCGAAGGCCAAGATATTGCCGACGAAATTCAGCTGAACATGGAGATCGAACAGGTGAAAAAATATATCGAGGTGCTCGATGAGCGCGAAAAAGAAGTGATCATCAGCCGGTTTGGCCTCGGCCGCCAGCGCGAGAAAACGCAGCGGGAAATCGCCAAAGAGCTCGGCATCTCAAGAAGCTACGTTTCGCGCATCGAAAAGCGGGCCTTGATGAAAATGTTTCATGAGTTTTACCGTCAGGAAAAAGAAAAGCGACGGACATAGAGGGCTGGATATGGCTTTACCATTTCCTTTTTCAATTAGAAAAACCTTGTTACATCGTTCCCGATTTTCACACGTTCCCCACTGATAAGGGGAATCATCGGTTTTTCCCCAGCCGGATCGAGGGAAGCGCTGTTTCGTTCGGCAGCGCTTTTTTTATTTTAAGAAAATTATAAAATAACAATGAACCTTGGAGTAAAGCGAATTCATTCAATGATATTGACATTTTTTATTTTTAATAGTAAAATAATTTTGTCGCTTTTTGTCTAATTTTGTCTAAAGGAGGCGAAACAGATCGTGAAAAAAATCGGGTTGGCATGGCAGATTTTTATCGGCCTGATTCTCGGGATTGTCGTAGGGGCTCTGTTTTACGGAAACCCGAAAGTCGCGGTGTATTTGCAGCCAATTGGAGACATTTTTCTCCGTTTAATTAAGATGATCGTCATTCCGATCGTCGTGTCAAGCTTAATCGTCGGCGTCGCCAATGTCGGTGACGTGAAAAAACTCGGGAAGCTCGGTGTCAAAACGATCATTTACTTTGAAATCATCACGACGATCGCTATTGTTGTTGGGCTTTTAGCGGCGAATATTTTCCAGCCGGGCACCGGCGTCAATATGAAGTCGCTCGAGAAAACGGATATTCAGTCGTACATTGATACGACGAACGAAGTGCAGCACCATTCGATGGCGGAAACGTTTGTCAACATTGTGCCGAAAAACGTGTTTGAGGCGCTGTCAACAGGGAATATGCTGCCGATTATTTTCTTCTCCGTGATGTTTGGTTTGGGAGTGGCGGCGATCGGGGAAAAAGGGCAGCCGGTGCTACGCTTTTTCCAAGGCACCGCGGAAGCGATGTTTTATGTGACGAACCAAATCATGAAATTCGCGCCGTTTGGTGTGTTTGCTCTCATTGGGATGACGGTGTCCAAATTTGGTGTCGCGTCGCTGCAGCCGCTCAGCAAGCTTGTCATTCTCGTCTATGCAGTGATGGCGTTTTTCGTCGTTGTCGTGCTCGGCATCACCGCGAAATTGGTAGGAATCAATATTTTCCATATCATAAAAATTTTAAAAGACGAACTCGTGTTGGCGTACAGCACGTCCAGTTCGGAAACGGTATTGCCAAAAATCATGGAAAAAATGGAGAAGTTCGGCTGTCCGAAAGCGGTCACATCGTTTGTCATTCCAACCGGCTATTCCTTTAACCTTGATGGATCAACGCTGTATCAGGCGCTGGCGGCGATTTTTATCGCCCAGCTGTATGGCATCGATATGCCGCTGTCCCAGCAAATTTCGCTAGTGCTCGTGTTGATGGTGACGTCAAAAGGCATCGCTGGCGTTCCGGGCGTTTCGTTCGTCGTCTTATTGGCGACGCTCGGCACGGTCGGCATTCCGGTTGAAGGATTGGCGTTTATCGCTGGCATCGACCGCATTTTGGACATGGCGCGCACGGCCGTCAATGTCGTAGGCAACTCGCTGGCGGCAGTGGTCATGTCGAAATGGGAAGGGCAGTATGACGAAGAGAAAGGGAAACGATACATGGCGGAGCTACAGAAGCAAAGCGCTTAACCGAAAAGCGGCTGACGAGGCAGCCGCTTTTTCTTTTGATCGCTAGCCATGTGTAGTATAATAAAATAGATTGGAAGGCTCGGAAAACCGCATCCACGAGTCAATCACCGGCCCCCTAGATGGGGAAAACAACGCCATATCAAATTATGAGCCAAAAAAATATCGGCGCGCTTCCGGTTGAGATGGGGAAAACAACGCCATATCCCGTCTTTGGACAAATCGGGGTGGTGACACGAAAAGCGGACAATGCCATGTGAAGCAATACAGCCACTTCATAGCAAGGAGGGACAACGGTGCACGAAGCCATTCAATCGCTGTTTTCATTTTTGGTCGGTTTAGGCTATGCCGGTATCGCTCTGGCCTTGATGGTCGAGGTGATTCCTAGCGAGATCGTGCTCGCTTATGCCGGCTATTTGGTGGCTCGGGGCGAGATCACCTTTGCCGGGGCGGTGGCGGCTGGAACCTTCGGCGGCGCGGTGGCGCAGCTGTTTTTATATTGGATGGGGGTTTACGGCGGCAGGCCGTTTTTAGACCGATACGGGAAATATATTGGCATTCAGAAAAAACATTTGGATGTGGCAGAACGTTGGTTTGCGAAATTCGGCCCTGGCGTCATTTTCAGCGCCCGCTTCATACCGGTCGTCCGCCATGCGATTTCCATCCCCGCTGGCATCGCCCGAATGAAGTGGCTGCCGTTTCTCATTTACACGGTGCTGGCCATCGTTCCATGGTCCATCTTGTTTATTTGGCTCGGGGAGCAGCTGGGCCGCCGCTGGCGGCAGATTGATGAAATGGCGGCCCCGTACGTTCAGCCGGCGATCGCAGCGGCAGCGGTGGCAACAGTGATTTACATCGTTTGGAAATGGCGGCGCCGCGCTGCCGAATAAAAACCGAGCGCGTCAAATAGTTGCTCGTTTTGTATGCGGTCCGCTATAGTTATACATGAGCCCATCGCGTGGCTCAAATTTGATAAAAAATGAGGGAAGAACGTGAAACGTTGGCTTTTGATCGTGCTGCTGCTCGCTGTGGGGATATGGCTTGTGCCATACAGCGTACCGCTTCTGTTGGCGCTCGCTACGGCGCTGTTGCTCGAGCCGTCCATCCGCCGCTTGCAACAAACGTATCGGCTGAAGCGCGTTCATGCCGTTACGGCCATTTTTTCGCTGTTTATCGTCATCGTCGGTGTTTTGCTTTATGTCCTCATTGTCATTTTTGTCGAGCAGGTGATGGCGCTCTCGCAAAAGCTGCCTGCCTTCCTCAGCGAAGCGACGAAAGTGTTGGATCGTCTCATTCAAACATGGCAGTCGTATTCGAGCTCGATTCCGCGTGAAATCATTGAATCGTTAGAGCGCGGCGTCAATACGGTGCAACAAATGTTGCTGTCGTTTGCGAGCAGTTTGACGCAGTCGCTCGTTCATTATATTGCCGCAGTACCTGCGTTTTTGATTCATTTTTTGGTGTATATCGTCGCTTTGTTTCTCATTTGCCTCGATTTGCCGCGGCTGAAGCAAGGGGTGCGCCGCCATTTATCGGAGCGCACGGAACAGCGGCTGGGAATGATCGTCACCCAGCTCAGCAAAGCGGCGGTCGGTTTTATCAAAGCGCAGTTTCTGCTCAGCGTCATCACGTTTTTCCTCGCCTTGGCCGGCTTGGTGGTGCTAGGGATTGATTACGCCGCCCTTATGGCGCTCGTCATTGTGATTGTCGATATTTTGCCGATTTTGGGAACCGGGTCGGTATTGGTGCCGTGGGGGATCATCAGCATAGCGAACGGGGATAAAGCGCTCGGCATCGGTCTGATCGTGTTGTTTGTCGTCATTACGGTGGTGCGGCGGATCATCGAGCCAAAAGTGTTTTCGACCAATTTGGGCATTTCCCCGCTTGCGGCGTTAGTCAGCGTTTATCTCGGCTTTCAGCTGCTCGGCTTCATCGGGCTGTTTGTTGGGCCGGTCGTTGTCATTTTGGTCGAGGCGCTTGCCAAAGCTGGGGTTATTCGATGGACGATCAAACTTTGAGGAACGAAAAACGGGGTTGGCAACGGATCGTCTCAGCAACGGGGGCGGGAACGGCCGCCAAAAAAACGAGGGTGTCCAAGAAAGCGGGACACCCTCGTTCCTGTGTCAAGCGCTGTGCGCCTGCGATCTCGGTTTGCGCCACAGCGGGCGATTTGGGGCTGACCTCGAGGCCGGCGAAAAGGACGATGTCATAAAGCGGCCGCCTCTTGTGTGTCGAGAAAAGCAGCATTGGTAAAGGTCGTGAACTGCTCCCACTTAGCTTTGCTTGAAGTGGGAGACTTCTTTTCGGAATGATGTCAAATGGCAAAAGCGAGATGAGCCTTGCCGGTCAGCGAGCGGATGCCGATGACGGAGAAGTGTCAGAGCGCGGCAAAATCAAAATTTCCACGCGCCGGTTTTTCATCCGCCCGGCGGCCGTCGCGTTGGAAGCGATCGGTTTGTATTCGCCGTACCCTTTCGCGCTGAAGCGGCGCGGGTCCAACTGTTTGTTTTCGAGCAGCACTTTCATGAAGTTCACGGCGCGCATCACGCTCAGCTCCCAGTTGGAAGCGAATTGGGCGTTGTGGATCGGCACGTTGTCCGTGTGACCGCTGATAATGATATCGCGCGGCGGGTTCATGACGAGCAGCTTGGAGATTTCTGCCGCCAAACGCCGATCTTTAATGCGCACATCGGCGCTGCCGGAGTCAAACAAAATGTCGTCTAAGATCGTGATGGCGAGTCCTTCATCGTCCAGTGATGTCTGCAGCTTTCCCCCGAGTTCGTTTTGGCGGATGTAGGCATCGATTTTCGCTTTGATTTCCGCCAGTTCTTCTTTTTCCTGTCCGCTGACCGAACGCGAAGGGGAGGATGGTCGCTCTTGCCCTTTTTCATTTTGGTCGGGCGGTGCGATCGGCTGCACAGGGCTCTGAAAGTCGAGCACCCCGGTTCCGCCGGCGAAGGCGGTGTTGAACGAGCGAGCGATTTCCTGAAATTTTTTCTGATCGATTTGGCTGCTGGCGAACAAAACGATGAACAAGGCAAGCAGCAACGTCAACAAATCTGCGTACGGAATAAGCCATGATTCATTGATATGTTCCTCATGGCCGCCCTTTTTTTTCTTGTTAGCCATTGACGGCTTCCCCTTCGTTTTGCGGTTCGATCAAGTGCTCCCGTTCGCTCTCCGACAAATACGAAGCGAGCTTTTGTTCGATCGTCCGCGGGGCTTGTCCTTCCAAAATGGACAACACGCCCTCAATCATGATGTAGCGCACCTTCGCCTCTTCTTTCGATTTTCGCCGCAGCTTATTGGCAAACGGATGCCAAAGAACATAACCGGTAAAAATCCCGAGCATTGTCGCCACGAACGCCGCGCTGATGGCATGGCCCAGCTCGGCGATATTTTCTAAGTTGCCGAGCGCAGCGATCAAACCGATAACGGCGCCAAGCACTCCGAGCGTCGGCGCATACGTGCCCGCTTGGGTGAAAATAGCGGCGTTCGCTTCGTGGCGCTCTTCCATCGCCGCAACTTCTTCTGTCATGACGTCGCGGATGAATTCTTGCGTTTGGCCGTCAATCGCCATGCTGAGCCCGTTGCGCAAAAACGGGTCATCAACATCATCCAATTTGGCCTCAAGCGCCAGCAGCCCTTCGCGGCGGGCGATGTTGGCCCACTCGACAAAAAGCGGGATCAATTGCTCCACCGTCGGCGTGGACGATTCAGTAAAAATAATTTTCAATAGCTTCGGCACTTTTTTAATTTCGCGCGTTGGGAAGGCGATGGTAACGGCAGCGGCCGTTCCGACAAGAATGATGAGAATGGCGGCCGGATTGATTAACACAGCCGGCGACACACCCTTAAAATACATTCCTAATCCAATGCCGATGATCCCAAGAATGAGACCGATGATCGATGTTTTGTCCAACTGGATCCCCCCGTTTTTTCTCCAACGATCTATGCTATGGGCGTTTGATGAAGAAACCATATTTATCATATACTGAATAGAGAAGGTTGAAAAGGGAAAATGGTGTGACTTTGGGCATAAAAAAAGCCGCCCAGTCGATAGGCCATCGGCAAGGGGCAGCCATGACATGGTCAGATTTTTTTCAACTTAAACGTTCCAACCATTAAAAACGATAACATGAGCGCCAAAAACATGAACGACTGCGGCGGAACGTACGGGATGGCCAAATAGCCGAGCGTCATCAGCACACCGGCGGCTGTGATCGGCAGTCCGGAGAAATAGCCGTTGTTTTCCGTGATGTTAAAGCGGGCGAGCCGGAAGGCCCCGCAGGCGACATACAAAATCGTGAACACCGCCCCAGGCGCGCCGAATTCATGGAACAATCCTTGATACATCAATAAGGCCGGCGCAACGCCGAACGAAATGATGTCGCTCATCGAGTCGAGCTGCTTGCCGAGCTCGGATTCGATGTTCAGCCGGCGGGCGACCGCGCCGTCAAAACGGTCGACAAAGGCGGCCAAAAAAATGAGAAGCACGCTCATATGCAGCTGACCTTTGAGCGTAGCGAGCACGGAAAAGCCGCCAAGCGATAAGTTCGTCAACGTCAAAATATTGGCCACGTTGGCTTTCAACTTTTTTAGCGTATAATCCAAATAATCCGATAAGAACAATTCTCCTCACTCCTTTTCCAGCCAAAAGCGCCAAAAGAAAATTCTACTACCATTATACTCGTTTTGACGGTAATATGGAAGGTAGTAACGACCTAGCAACGTTGCGTAACTGGAGGGAATCTGTTTGCGAAAATGGCTGTATCGTTTGTTCATTGAATTGACCAATCATTGGCTTTCTTCCAAGCTGCTTGCTTCGTTTGCCAAATCGCGCCTGAGTGCGCTGTTGATTCCATCCTATGCAAAAGTTTATCATATTAACCAAGAAGAGATGGAAAAAAGTTTAAAAAATTATAAGACGCTGCAGCAGCTGTTCATCCGCCGGCTGAAGGCGGGAACGAGGCCCATCGACGCCGATGAGCGGGCCGTGGTCAGCCCCGTGGACGCCGTGATTGAAGCGATGGGAATCATCGAAGAACCGTGGGAAATGACCGTGAAAGGAAAGCGGTATTCCATCGCGGAAATGCTCGGCGGCGAAGAAGCGGCGCAGCCGTACGTGAACGGGTTCTTTTTTATTCTGTATTTGAGCCCGAGCCATTATCACCGCATTCACAGCCCAATATCTGGCGTGATCGAAAAACAGTGGACGCTTGGCCGCAAGTCGTATCCGGTCAATCGGCTTGGCTTAAAATATGGAAGGCGGCCGCTCGAAAAAAATTACCGTCTTATTACGGAAGTCAAGGCTGATGGCAAGCGCTTGGCGATCGTGAAAATCGGCGCCATGTTTGTCAACAGCATCGAATTGACACATGAGGGCGACCAATTGATCAAAGGCGAAGAAATGGCGTACTTTTCGTTTGGGTCAACGGTCGTTTTGCTGTTTGAGCGCGGCAGCTTTACTCCTGATCCGAACGTTGCGGCGCCGATGCCGATCAAAGTCGGTGAACGGCTCGGCTACTGGTGCCAACAGTCGGATGGAAAGGGAAACGAAGGCGGTCGCGGCCGCCGGAACCTGTCTACCCTTTAGAAACGTTCCAAGGACAGGTGATACACTAACTGGAATTGTGAAAAAGTATGGAAGTCTATCCTTATAAAAATGTTCCAAGGACAGCCCGGTTCCCGGATCTAGGGATGAAAATGACCGCTTGACGACGGGATTGCCACGGTAAGTTCCGTGGGCAGCGGTCTTCCCTTCCCCCGGGGATAAGCGTCTAGCGTGAGTTTGGCATTGTTCACGGCAAGTTCCGTGGGCAGCGTGATCGGCCCTCCACCCGGGGATGAACATCCGCGCCAAGTCGGCATGTTTACGGAAGAGGAGGAAAAACAGAGGCTTTCTCGAAAGCACGGGCGGGCGTGTAAAAAGAAGCATCAATAGTCGCAAGGCTTCTCTACATGCGAAATAAGGCCGGAAAGCAGCACGCGTTCGATCGGCGCCCCTCTAGGGAGCTGGTGATTTAAGGTGCAAGCTATTGATCAAGCCTGTTTCTCAAATAGAAAATCCTGTTTCATCAGTATTGTTCAGGAGAAACAACCAATTGGCTCGATTGGGGAGAAGTCACAAGGAATGAAATGATGACGTTGCAACGTTTTTTGGTTTGGGAACACTGTCGGAGAGCAGTATTTCTCCTTAAATCACCGGCCTTCTAGGGAAAAAACAAAAAAAGCCCGAAGGCCTTCGGTTAGGATGACAACTTGATTTTATGAGTCAACGACCGGCGCTGAATTTCCTTTTCGATGAGCTCGATGAATTCGGGGCTTAAATTGAGTTCTTTCGCCTTGAAGTACGACTCGATGAGCAATTCATCGGACAGATGCTTCATCGGGAAGCCTCCTTTTTTTGATGGAATATAACGAGCCATCCATACATATACTGGTAGGTTACTTTCACTGTACCACGATTTGCAAAAGAGAACAACCGTTCTGTTATCCACAGACATCCGTGGATAACGTGTGGAAAAGGTGTTTATAACCTAGCTAGGACCTTGTCACTAGCATGTGTATAATGTGGGCAATAGTTATCCACAATCGGCAGGGGCGCAAAATTTGTCGAAAATTTTTTCGCTTGGCCAGTTCAACCGATGACTGGCAAACTTTGTTTTGAAACGAAAGGGAAAATCCGCTATGATGGGAAAAGCAGAGCGAAAGGCAGGTGGACGATATGCTTCATTACTTTTTGCCTAGCCAGTTTGTCAAGCGGGTGATCGACATTGCTCCTGATGAGCTGAAGGAAAAAGGGGTGAAAGGGATCATCACCGACTTGGACAATACGCTCGTTGAATGGGATCGGCCGAGCGCCACCCCGGAGCTAGCCGCTTGGTTTGATGCCATGAAGCAAGCGGGCATTAAGGTCGTCATCGTATCCAATAATAATAAACGACGTGTCCAGTCGTTTGCCGAGCCGCTCGGCATTCCGTTCATTTTCGAAGCGCGCAAACCGTTGACGCGCGCGTTTTTGCGGGCGCTGCACATGATGGGGCTGAACAAGGAGGAGGTCGTCGTCATCGGCGATCAGCTGTTGACCGATGTGCTCGGTGGCAATCGCCTTGGCTTGAACACGATTTTAGTCGTCCCAGTTTCGGAAACGGACGGTTGGTGGACGCGGTTCAATCGAAAAATGGAACGGAGAATTTTAAACGCCATGCGGAAAAAAGGGATGATTTACTGGGAGGAATGATCGTGGAGCCACAACTGCGTTGCATCGGCTGCGGGGCCGCCATTCAGGTGGAAGATCCAAAAAAAGCGGGCTACGCCCCGAAAAGCGTGCTTGAAAAAGAGGCGGAAGGAATCGTTTGCCAACGTTGCTTTCGTCTGAAACATTATAATGAGGTGCAAGACGTGCCGCTTGATGACAGCGACTTTGTCAACATGCTGCACCGCATCGGGGAATCGAAGGCACTTGTCGTGTACATCGTCGACATTTTTGATTTCAACGGCAGCTGGATTCCGGGATTGCCGCGGTTTGCCGCTGACAATCCGATTTTGCTTGTCGGCAATAAGGCCGATTTATTGCCGCGTTCGGTTAACTATTTGAAACTGGTGCAATGGATGCGGCGGATGGCGGAAGAGCTCGGGCTGCGCCCGGTCGATGTCTGTCTCGTCAGCGCGGCGAAAGGGATTGGCATGGGGAAGGTAATGGAGGCGATGGAGCGCTTTCGCAAGGGCGGCGATGTCTATGTGGTCGGCTGCACGAATGTCGGCAAATCGACGTTCATCAACCGGGTGATCGAAGAAGCGACGGGCAAAGGAAATGTCATTACAACATCGTATTTCCCGGGAACGACGCTGGATATGATTGAGATTCCGCTTGAAGGCGGCTCATCGTTGTATGATACGCCCGGGATCATCAACCATCATCAGATGGCACATTTCGTGGATGCGCGCGATTTGAAAATCATCACACCAAAGCGGGAAATCCATCCGCGCGTGTACCAGCTCAATGAAGGGCAGACGCTCTTTTTCGGCGGTTTGGCCCGCCTCGATTACGTCAAAGGTGGGCGCCGCTCGTTCGTCTGCTATATGGCCAACGAGCTGACGATCCACCGGACGAAGCGGGAAAAGGCGGATTCCTTGTACGCCAGCCAGCTCGGCCAGTTGCTATCGCCGCCAAACAAGCGATACGCCGCTGACTTTCCGCCGCTTGTGCCCCGGACGCTGTCGGTGAAAGAGCGGAAGACGGACATTGTCTTTTCCGGGCTCGGCTGGGTGACGTGCAACGACCCCGGCGCTCAGCTCGTCGTTTATGCGCCGAAAGGAGTCGACGTGTTGATTCGCCAGTCGCTGATTTGAGAGAAGCGGGAGGGGAAGAACGATGGAAAACGTATACGGGCTGTTCGGTTTTCCGGTCGAGCATTCGCTGTCGCCGCTCATGCACAACGATGCGTTTGCCTGTTTGGGCATTCCGGCGCGCTATCATTTGTTTCCCGTCAAACCGGGGCAAGTCGGCGCGGCCCTCGCCGGCGTGCGGGCGCTTGGCATCGCCGGGGTGAACGTGACGATTCCGCATAAAATGGCGGTCATGCCGTTTTTGGATGAAATCGATGACCACGCGCGCCGCATCGGGGCGGTCAACACGATCGTCAACCGGGATGGCCGGCTCGTCGGCTACAATACGGACGGGCCTGGTTATGTCCGCGCCTTGGAAGAGGAACTCGACGTTTCGTTTGCCGGAAAGCGGATTTTAGTGATCGGCGCGGGCGGCGGAGCGCGCGGCATTTATTTTTCGCTGCTTTCGACCGCGGCCGCGCGCATTGATATGGCCAACCGGACGATCGAGAAAGCGGCGCAGCTTGTGGGGGAGGGGAAGGACGACCGCTCCGCTTTTTTCTCGCTCGCCGAGGCTGAAAAACGGCTGGCTGAATATGATATCGTGATCAATACAACGGCGGCCGGCATGCATCCGCAAGAGGAAGAACAGCCGCTTTCGCTCGAGCGGCTGCGGCCGGGAACGATCGTTTCCGACATCATTTACAACCCGTTGGAAACGAAGTGGTTAAAAGAAGCGAAAGCGCGCGGCGCCCGCACGCAAAACGGCGTTGGCATGCTCGTCTATCAAGGGGCGCTGGCGTTTGAAAAATGGACCGGCCAATGGCCGGATGTCAAGCGTATGAAACAGCTTGTCATCGAAGCGTTGAGGAGGTAACATATGTTAACTGGGAAACAAAAACGGTTTTTGCGCGCCCAAGCCCATCATTTGAAACCGATTTTTCAAGTCGGCAAAGGCGGGGTGACGGAAGCGATGACCGAACAAATCGCTGCCGCGCTCGAAGCGCGTGAACTGCTGAAAGTCAGCGTCTTGCAAAACTGTGAGGACGACCGCGACACCGTCGCCGAACAGCTAGCGGCGGGAACGGGGGCAGAAATCGTGCAAGTGATCGGCAACACGATCGTCTTGTATAAAGAGTCAAACGAACATAAGCGCATCGTCTTGCCTAAGTAACCGCCGGCATGGTTGAGGCGGGCGCATCAAGCGGTTGCCACGATGGGTTTGCTTGTTTGATGGCAGAGGGCGGGATCGAGGCGAGCGCTTCGTTTCTCGCTAAGCGTTCCGGGCGAGGCCGATCTGATTGGTCGTCCGCCTTTAGCAAGCAACATCCTAGGACAGAGCGGCGGGAGGAAGGAAGATGAGGAAAATTGGGATTTTGGGCGGCACGTTCGATCCCCCCCATTGCGGGCATTTACTGATGGCCGATGAAGTGCTGGATGCTTTAGAGCTGTCACAAATTTGGTTTTTGCCCAACCGCATTCCTCCCCATAAGCAGCATGAGCAAGTGACAAGAAGCGAAGACCGGCTGCGCATGCTCGAGCTGGCGATCGCCGGACATCCGCGCTTTCGCATTGAGACGATCGAGCTTGAACGCAAAGGGCCGTCGTATACGTACGATACGCTCCGCCAGCTCACCGCGGCGCACCCAGACGATGAATTTTATTTTATCATCGGCGCCGATATGGTCGAATATTTGCCGAATTGGCACCGCATCGATGAGCTCGTCCAATTGGTGACGTTCGTCGGCGTCAAGCGGCCGGGATTTTCGCTGGAAACGCCGTATCCGGTCATCGAAGTGGAAGCGCCGCAGTTTGCCGTCTCGTCCTCGCTCATCCGCGAGCGGGTGCGGCGCGGGCAGACGATTCGCTACCTCGTGCCGGAAGCAGTAAGACTTTATATTGAGGAGAAGGGGTTATATGGAACGGGAACAAGCGTTGCAAATCGTGAAACAGCAGCTGACCGAGACGCGCTACGAGCACACGCTTGGCGTTGTCGCGACCGCCGTTAAGCTCGCTAAACAATACGGCGCTGACGCGAAAAAGGCGGAACTGGCTGCGATTTTCCACGACTATGCGAAATTCCGCCCCGTCGAGGAAATGAAACAAATCATTTTGGCGCAAAATATGCCCAACGATTTGCTTGCGTATAACAGTGAATTATGGCATGCGCCCGTTGGCGCGTATTTGGTGCAGGCAGAAGTCGGCCTTGACGACCCGGAAGTGCTCGATGCCATCCGTTACCACACGTCTGGCCGCGCCGGCATGACGTTGCTGGAAAAAATTATTTATTTGGCCGACTACATTGAACCAGGGCGGCGCTTCCCGGGCGTCGATGACGTGCGGCGCTTGGCGGAAGAAGATCTTAACCGGGCGCTTTGGCAGGCGGTGAAAAACACGATCGCCTTTTTGCTTGAGAAGCGCCAGCTCATCTATCCGGACACGATTCACGCATACAATTCGCTCTTGCGCGAGGTGAAGGGGGAATGAAGCCGGTGAATGAACAAGAAGCATTGCAGCTTGTCGTCCGCGCCGCGGATGACAAAAAAGCGGAAAACATTGTTGTCTTAAATATGAAAGGCATTTCGCTTGTGGCTGATTATTTTGTCATCTGCCATGGCAATTCGGACAAACAAGTGCAGGCGATCGCCCACGAAATTCAAGACCAAGCCGAGGAACACGGTCTGGCGGTCAAACGGATCGAAGGATTTCACGAGGCAAAATGGGTGCTTGTTGATTTGGGGGATATCGTCGCTCACGTGTTTGCGAAAGAGGAGCGTGACTATTACGGCCTTGAGCGGCTTTGGGGGGACGCCCCGACGGAAGACGTCGCGGCCGTGTTGCAGCCATGACGTACGGACGGTTTGCCGATTGGTATGATGTGCTGATGGCTGACGCGCCGTACGGCGAGTGGCAGTCGTTTGTCGAGCGCTCCTTCGACCGCTACGCCCGACGGCCGGGGCGGCGGGTCATCGATATCGGCTGCGGGACAGGAGAGCTGGCCATCCGTCTTGCGAAGGACGGGTGGCAAGTCGCGGGTGTTGATTTGTCCGCGCAGATGCTCTCCATCGCCCAAGAGAAAGCGGAGGCAGCTGGCGTTCATGTGCCGCTGTTTGAACAAAACATGGCCGAACTCGACGGGTTTTCAGACCTTGACGGCGCGCTGGTGTTTTGCGACGCCCTCAATTACCTCATGAATGAGGAGGACGTCCAAACCACCTTCGCCGCCGTTTCCCGCGCCCTTGGCGCCGGCGGCTTGCTTTTGTTTGACGTCCATTCCGTTTATAAAATGGACGTTTTGTTTCGTGACGCCGTGTTTGCTGACCAAGGAGAGGACATCAGCTACATATGGACGTGCCATCCGCTCGATTGGCCGCACAGCGTCGGGCATGAACTGACGTTTTTCGTCCGCCGCGGCGATCGGTACGAACGTTTCGACGAATGGCATGAGCAGCGCACGTTCGAGCAAGCCGTTTACGAACAGTGGCTCGATGCCGCCGGCTTCGAGGTGCTTGAAGTGACCGCCGATTTCACCGATGCCCCGCCGACCGAGACGGCCGAGCGGCTGTTTTTCGTCGCGCGGAAGCGGTGAGGCACATGGTCTGCATGTAGAGAGAACGTGCCGCTCGTTCCCCTGTTATCAGCAAAAAACGGAATCACAAGTTCCCATTCTCCATTGATACCACGCATTGGCGAGATGTTCGCCATCCCTATGGATGGCTAAGATCTCGTCATTTTTTGCTGTTCACCCCCGCACTCGATAGATTGGACGCTGCTGAAACGTCAAAACAACATGTTTTTTCAGACCACCGTCCTCGTTGATATAGCATTTATTCAATTAATATATTTTTGGTATTTAATAAAAAAAATAGAAAATTACCCTTTCTTTCGTTTGGTTGTTGTGATATACTAGTTTCGAATCGGCCGGCCGTCAATTTTACTATTTTGAAAAAATCAGAGAATGACGGCTATGTCCCTAGCGGGGCGGTGATTTCGTACGAAATCGTGCCGTTCCATCTGTTTCTCAGTTAGAGAGCGAAATCAGTCTTCTTTTTTGGAAAAATGCGGTTCATTTGCTCTAGCCGTTTACCGGCCTCTTAGGAATAGGGTTCCCTTTATTGGCTGGTGCTAATATATTGCGGCGACTCAACTAGGTACTTTCGTGTTATGAGAGAAGGTGTCCCATTGATTTTTTCTTCGATCAAAAATCAGATCAAAGCCCATCCTATTACCACTTTTTTTATTGTATTAGGGTTGTCGTTGTCGGTGTTGATGATTTCGGTGGGGATTTCTAGCATGAATTATTCAAAGCTCCTTGAGCAAGAACAAGAACATTATCAGCCGCGGCACGCCGTCAGCGTAGGCATCACCTTTGCCGAAGAGCCGAATTGGCAGCGGGTGTTAGGATTATTTAAAAATATCCATGCCCAAACGGGGGTGATTTTGGAAGAGGTGACATTGTCACATGGCGATGCGATGATGGCGGTTACGCCAGAATATTGGACAAAAAAAGTGGTCGAGCGCTTTCCGCTAGTGGAAGGGCGATATTTTACCATCAACGAAATACAAGAAGGAAAAAAAGTGGCGCTTGTTGGAAAAGATAGAATGAAAGATGTTCGCGTTGAAGGCAGTGATCGATATTTGACAATGGGACATGACCGGTACAAGGTCATCGGAATCATTGGGGTCAAAGGAAAACGAACGAGGGTGATCGATTACCAAGTGGTTATTCCAATGACCTCTCTTCCTGTTGCTGCAATCAATAAACTGACCAGTGCGAAGCAGCTACATTTCACTATTCATAATCCAGTGAAGGATCCGTATGAGGATGAAAAAATGATTCGGCAGAATATGGAACGGTTGTTTCCTGCCGCACAAATGGATGTTTCTCCTTATACGAGTAACATCATGCTTCATGTTGATTTCGGCGAACAGCTCGCGTTGATGATCATGATCTATTTGTTAGCTATTGTCAATGCCGTTAACCTTACTTCATATTGGATTCAAGAAAGAACGTATGAAATTGGGATCAAAAAGGCATTTGGCTATAGCAATTATGATATTGTCTTCATGCTCTTTTGTGAGATGTGTCTCATTTCCGCTGTCTCTGTTTTGATCGGCTTTGCGTTGCAGCTGCTATGTAACCGCATGATTGAACAATGGATCGACTATCCGATTCATCTCTCCATCACTCATCTGTCGACAGCAGTTGTGTTTGTGGTGCTTTCAGCTGCACTCACAATCATTATTCCAGCAATGAAAGCGATTCGAGTACAACCTGTTGATGTGATGAATCGAAGATAAGGCGGTAGAACCATGAGATATGCGACGATAACGTTTTCATCCATCCGAAAGCGAAAACGATCGATGTTGTTGATGGCCCTTCAGCTTGTCGTCTCATTTTGGATGATAAACCATGCGCTCATTACGTTAGACACGCTCCACTATCAAGAAAAACAGCTTTTTTCTGTTTCTAACATGGATGAATATAAAACAGTGAAGTTGACGATGCCCGACGGAGACGATTCACAGTGGTTTGCCGAGCGGTTTCAGCAATTGGAAACATACATAAAAAGGTTGCCAGAGGTTGAAGGATACGGATCGTTCAACACGACAAGCATCGCGCCTGAAGATTTTGCTAGGAAGCAGGCATACGAGCAGCGCAATCGACAATTGTATGCCGGGACAAGAAGAGAAGAGGAGACGGAAAGTTCAAGCATCATTTATTTCGACTATGATATATACCGACTGTTCACCAAATTTCGTGTTAGCAAGGGAAGGACGTTAGAAAAAGCAGATTTTCAAAAAGAAAACAACGATGTGATTCCCGTTTTGGTCGGATACGATTACCGCGATGTTTTTCGCATTGGCGATCGTTTTAAAGCGGAAGCCGGCGCCGGGGAAAGCACCATGAAAGTGACGTATGAAGTGGTCGGGATTTTGGAAAAGGGAAGCCGGTGGCTGTCAGGGAATGATTATTTGATCAACCGTGCGGACAACTTGGATCATTTTTTTGTTGCTCCGTTTTTTCCCGAGCAAAGAGAGGGACGGCCGATCAGCGTGGCAGTACGGTTGCACAATACATTCCTTCAGCTTCGTTCGGAAAAGCAATTGCAAGCTGTAAGCGCAGCCCTCAGAAAGAAAGGAAATGAATTAGGAATTTCTCCTGTGTTGCGAACAGTCAGGCAAGATGTCGATGCTTATCAAGCAAATACCGGCAAAAGCTATGACTATGCTTTAGCCATAGGGGTATTTTTCCTTGTGGTGACCTTGATCGGTGTGATTTCTGTCACCATTTCAGCGATTCGGGCGCGCAAATATGAATTGGGTGTCATGATGGTAACAGGGGCTAGCAAGCGAGATATTTCGGTTATGGTGATCGTGGAACTGTTTTTCTTAGTAGGGATTTCGGCGGTCATCGGTGTGATTGTCAACTATTGGACTGAAGTCAACCATGATTTTTTCGGTGACAACATTCGGTTAGAGGCCTTTACATGGTCGTTGTATGGGAAAGTGGCGATTATCGCCATCGCCATTATTCTGCTCTCCGCCCTGATTCCATTATGGAACATTAAAAACCTAGAATTAAGAGAGTTAGTGGAAGGGAGGGAGTAACAATGGCTCTGATTGAACTGGAAAACATTTATAAAACCTATGGGGAAGACGAGTATACTACCGTCGCGTTAAAAGGCGTCGATTTAACGGTGGACAATGGCGAATTCATTTCGATCATGGGGCCTTCCGGATCAGGCAAATCCACGCTGTTAAATATTATTGGTTGTATGGACGTGCCGACGCAAGGAGTATACCGTCTTGATGGAGTGAACGTAACTACACTGCGCGATAAAGAGCTGAGCCGGATTCGAAACCAAAAAATCAGTTTTGTTTTTCAACACTTTGCGCTCATGCATCATTTCACCGTGTTTGAAAACGTCGCTCTCCCCCTATGGAAGCGGGAGCTAAGCAAAAAGGAGATAAAAGAAAAAGTCGATCATTATTTAGAGAAACTAGGCATTGCCCATTTAAAAAAGAAAAATGTTTCGAAGCTGTCAGGAGGGCAAAAGCAGCGCGTGGCTATTGCGCGAGCAATGGTGGCAGAAACCGATATCGTGCTTGCCGATGAACCAACTGGTGCTTTGGATCAAGAAAATGGCGCAAGATTGATGGAACTTTTTTGCCAAATGAACGAAGAAGGGAAATGCATTATTGTCATTACCCACGATGAAAAAGTGGCTTCGTATACGAAGCGAATCGTTCGAATTGTCGATGGACAAATTCACTCAGACACGAAAGGGGAAAGACAATGAGCAAAAGAGGAATTTGGTCTGTCATCGCGGTGGTTGTCATAGCGATGATCCTTGGTGGAGGATATTATGTTTTTTTCTACAAGCAAAATTTTGAATCATCCGCTGAAGGGACTTTTCTTCCAGAAGAGTACGAAGAACAATATTCGGTCTTTAAAACTACCATCGATGTGAATAAAACGAAATTTGATCAACTGCTGATCGAACAACGCATCGATTTGCGGGGAGGAAGTCTGAAGTACGAATTATACAACCCTAACGGCCAATTGATTGAGAAAGGAGAAGTAAAGGCGGGTGCTCCTTTTGAAAAAACACTGAAGGTGAAACCGATCAAAGGAGAATGGATGGCCAAGTACTACATTAATAAGGAAACCGATGGACATTACGTTTTGAAAATGAAAAGCAGCTAAACTTTCGTGATGGCTAGCGTCCACCGATCGTGCTTATGAAGGGAATGGAGACGGTGCGGTTAACTGTTTGATGTTTGCCCCTGTCAAGCTGATTGGCGGGCGCTTTTTTTATGCATATGGATAAAAAAGAAGAAATACATGGCCGCGTAGCCAATGTCATTGGAACGCCCAGCAATAAAAAATATTGGTTCATCACCACAATGTGTGTACTTGACAGACGGTGCACTTCTCTGAACAGGTGTAGGCAAAAAATGATTGGTTTCCCGTTCTTTCGTGGATGCATAAGTAAGATGTGGGATGAAAAAATCAAGTACAACTTTTGGTGAAGAGCCAAAATATTAGAAGTTTAGAAGGAAAATGACGATATTGGTCGAACTATACAAGCGGATACTTAGAAAATCGACGGAATTAATTGGGGGCTTTTTTATCAATTTTTTCATTAAAAAAATTGTGGAAAATACGGATGTTTTTTCTTATCCATTTTGATACAGTAAGGGTGAGTCGGCCGGCTTACTATGAAAATAAAGGTGATCGTTAAGAATGAGGTGTACTATTATGAAGGTTTTCAATTCTATGAACGTCATGTGGATCCTTTTTCGGAGAAGTCCGCTTTTTTGGATTTTGCTAGTTTGTTTTCTTGTGTATGTGTACTGCGGTTTTCATTTTTATTCTACGGGATATAACTTTTCTCCTGGGGAAGCATTAGTAAGGATGAGTTTTGCAGTACAAGGGGGAATGCTTGCTTTTTTATTTTTTGGGGTTTTATTGATTAGACTGGAAGAAAATAATCATTTGCACGATATATTTTCATCGATCCCAAATGCAATTTTTTCTAAGTTTATGGGGAAATTGCTCTTTTTTTTAATCCTTGTGTTATTGGTTTGTTTATTTGTATTTTCCATCTATGTCTTTTTGTTTTTGCCAAAGGGTATATCTTTTCTTTCTTTCTATTATGATGCGTTTCTTTATATTGTCCTATACTGGGGGATTTCCTTCTTTTTATCCGTGCTAATAGGAGCTTTGTTGGCATCTTGGTTTAAGGGAAAAATCATTTACCCTCTTATTCTTTTTGTTTGGGTGTTAATGGGGCCAGCAAATTCTTATTTTTTTGGTACAGCCGTATCCAAAACGATGTTCTCTGCTTTTCTTGTGTGGATCAATCTTGGGGAACCAAACCCTTATGCGTTATTTAACGATTTATATGGATTTGAACTTTCTCTTTACCATTGGATGAAACGATTATTTATGTTGCTATGTATCAGTTTTCTTTTTCTTTTCACCCATTTTTTAAGAAAACGAGGCAATATAGAAAAACGGTTTTCTATGTATGTTGCGGTATGTATAGGGAGTATAGGAGTTTTGATTTATTACTTTACCTTAGACAGACAAATTTATATTAGCAATTCTCTACTGGCAGGGACAAGGGAGCGTGTCGATGAAACGTACTATCGAGCTTTGTCTCATGAGAATTCTTTACAGCATCAAGTGATTGCGATTTCAAAGTATAATGTCCATATGAAGGTAAAACGGCTAGTAGAGATCGATGCCGCTATTACAATAGTGAACAATCAAAAACATCCGTTAGACTATATATCCTTGTCTTTGTACCATGGATTTAAAGTGATAGACGTTTCGAACAGCCATAAAAAATTGTCATTCCAGCAAAAAAACGATCTTTTAAACATTGAGCTGCCAAGCGAATTGCCACCTAAGCAAAGTTGTCAGCTTTCCATTTCTTATCAAGGATTGAGTTCGCCGTTGTTCTTCGCTAATTCACGCGCAGTATATTTGCCGTATTATTTTCCATGGCTGCCATCGAGCAATGTAGAACCTGCTTTTCAATATACGAAAATGGGGCTGATTAGAAATAATCATCAGTGGAACAATGATGCCGAAATTACATTAACTTATGACGGTCCTACTCCTTTATATACGAATATAAAAAAGGTTGGAAGTAAGAAATGGCATGGAAGATCTTCATTTGGATTATCGGTAGTGGTTGGTAAGATAGCGGAGATGAATAGGAAGAACGATGGTACGCGATTTGTGCAACCGATGACTTGGGAGAAGAATATGTACCAATATCCTGAATTTAAAGAGCGCACTAGTCATGTTATGGAAACCATTTCACGCAACTTTCATATTTCATATGAAGGGTTTCCGAAATTGGTTGTTTTTGTCCCCATTCTTTCCATTAATGATTTCGCTGCTGAGGAGTACATATGGTTTGCCTCCGATCATTTTATTTATGGGACATCATTGCAGTATCAGGCAACGATTCTTCCGCAAGATGAGGCCAGTTATACGTATATGCTCGTTCCTGCTCTTACTTGGAAATACAAAGGGATTCCGATAAAAGATATGGAGTATCTCCATTTATTCGATTCCGTTTATGCTTACGTCTATAACCAACAATACGGTATTCCAGATGACGGCAGTTTTTTGCCTCGTATGGACGCGATAAAATCGGAAAACGATCAAATTAAAAGCAGTATCGTCCAGTGGATAAAGAGGGAAGAAGACGTGGAAATGAAAAATCGCTTTTGCCAAAAGTGGTTCCAGCTTATTGAAAGTGGAAGCCAAGATTGGAACGAATTAAAGGAGCTTATAGAGCAATATATCGTCATCAAGGAGGATTTATAAGTGTCTGTACTAGAAATTCGAAATGTGAAAAAACGGTATAAAAACAAGGTTGTATTAAATAATATTTCATTGAATATCAAGGGAACTTATGGTTTGCTCGGTCCTAACGGGGCTGGAAAAACAACCTTAATGAAGATCATAGCAACTTTGCTTCCTTTGGAAGAAGGGGCAATTTCTTTCGGCGATATTTCATGGGAAAACCCTCAAAAAGTGAAACCGTTAATTGGCTATTTGCCGCAGTATTTCTCCGCTTATAAAACGATGAAGGTTTATGAAGTGCTTGATCATTTTGCTGTTTTAAAAGGAATTATTAATAAAGAACGCCGAATATCGGAGCTTGATGCAGTGCTGGAAAATGTGAATCTTTATGAACAAAGAAACGAAAAAATGAAGGATTTGTCAGGTGGAATGATCAGAAGAGTTGGGATTGCCCAAGCTTTATTGGGCAATCCGAAAATTGTGATTGTAGATGAACCTACTGCTGGATTGGACATTCAAGAAAGGGTAAGGTTTCGCAATTTGCTTCGGAAAATCTCCGTCAACCGAACTATTATTATTTCTTCCCATATTGTCGAGGATTTAGAAACAACATGCGATTATGTTGCTATGATGAATAAGGGGACAATTCTGTTCGAAGGATCAAGACAGGAAGTGTTGAAAATAGTAGACGGACTCGTGTGGGAAAAAGACGTTAATTCACGCGACTTAGAGCAAATTCCCGAATCGAAAATTATTTCGGTGAAAGAAGCTGGGGATCGCTATATTGTTAGAATGTTATCGCAGGAAAGCATAAAAGAGGCGAGACGTGTTCATCCGACATTGGAAGATGCTTACCTTTATATGATGAAGGGGGATAACCATTGAAAAAGATAAATTTTGTTTTTGAAATAAAATCAATGGGATGGTCATTTTTTCTCCCTCTTATTGTCTTTCTGTTGTTAATGTATCAATTGGCTACATATCAAGGTTTTTCTTTATATATTTATAATACGATTGAATTTCTTGTTGCTCCTCTTGCGTGCTGGTGGATCATTCACTTATATGATGAATATTTTGAGGGAGGATTGCATGAACTTCTTCCCAGCTATCCATTATCGAGATGGTATCATGGGATATACCGTGTATTGCCGTTTATACTCATGTATGTATTGCTGTTGATAGGAAGTTTATGGATGGTGCATTCTGTAGTGGAAAATCAAGATTATGCCCCACTGCTTGTTTATATTGGAACACTAAGCTTGCTATTTGCGACAGTCGGTTTTTTGTTAGTTGCGATTTTTCGGAATGTCATGGTGTCGATCGTTATGATTGCTACTTATGTAGTAACGGAGTATTTAACGAATGGAGAAGTAATGCCATGGTATCATGCGATGGCTTTTGTCTCAAGCCCTTTTTCCTTTCGTGACGTAATGTCAAAAGCGATAGTCAATGGGGGGCTCGCTGGTTTCTTTTTATTATTGGGCCAGACCGTGCTGTCGATGGTTTTGACTAAACGATGAACGATATACATAAATGGGCGTATTAAGCAAAAAGATTCTTAAGCGTGAAAGTTGTTATAGCGGTGGCATGCTATATACATGCTTATTAAAAAATGAATGGCTTCTTCTGCAACGGGCTTTCTCTCCGAGGGCTCAGCTTTGTAGGTTGAGTCACAGGATCATTGGAACAAAAGGATGCAGCGCTTATGGTGTGCAGGATAACGGAGAGGTTAACTCTTTATGTTGCATGTATATAGTTGCACCCAGCCAAAAGGCTGGGTGAGGATTGAAACTTTGGTAAAAAGGTGCGTGCAACAGGAAACGGTTCTGTCGCGAACAAATCAACTGACAAATGGCCGCTAGTCCTAAGTGGGAATGTGAGGGGAGATTTTTTGTCGGATAAAGAAGGAATTGGTTGTTTGATGTCGAATGAGTTTTTATGACGAGAACTGTTGCCTCACCTTCTCCACGTCTTCTCGAAACTTCTCATGCGTTTTGGCCAGCACTTCTTCAAAAACGCCGTCGAGCCGCCGCTCGAGGACGGCGATGCCTTCCCCGGTGATTCCGCCTTTGACGCATACTTTTTCCTGCAAAGTTTGAAGCGTATACAAGTCCCGCCTCAGCAATTCCCCGAGGCCGATGATCATGTCGGTTGCCAGCATCGTCGCTTGCTCGGTCGAGATGGCGGTCTTCGCTGCTGCGGCTTCGATAAAGCGCCGCAGCAAATAGCTAAAAAACGCCGGGCCGCAGCTTGCGATGTCCGATGCGACGCGGGTGATGGCCTCATCGATGGAAACGGGCGAAGCGATGCGCCGAAAAAGAGCGTCGATCGTTTGCCGACAGGCGGCCGAACAGCGAGACCCGAAGGTGACAAGGATGCTGCCGGAGAGCGCGCGATTGGCGATGCTCGGAATGGCGCGCACCACTTGACAAGGGACGGCCGCTTCTAGCTGCTCGACGCTGATCGGACTGGTGATTGACACAAGGCAATGCTCCCTTGTCCAGTGCGGAGCCAGCTGTTGCAGCAGCGGATGAATGTCAAACGGTTTGACGCATAACATGACGATGCCGCATCGTTGGACGACTTCAGCCGCATCAGCAGCCACTGTGATGCCGGGGTGCGCCCGTTGTATCGCGAACGCTTTCGCAAGCGTACGGTTCGTGATGACGAGTTGATCCGCTTGAACGGCGCCGGAGTCGAGGAACGCTTCGATTAAGATGGTGCCCATATTCCCCGTGCCGATGACGCCGATGTTCATGTGTGGTCCCCCCTCCCGGTTGAGTTGACCGGAACTCTCTTTTCGATATGTATGATACCAGCGCTTCGTTTATGACTTTTTCCAAGGAAAGGATGGCGATGATGTGGGAGAATGTGTGGAAGTTTGTGCGGGAGCTTGGGAAAAATCATTGGAAATGGGGAGCTGTTTTGTTGGTGGCCGCGGCTGCGGGGATGTGGGTGGTCCGTCATCCAGCGGATGAGCAGCCAACCGTGTCCTTGCCGGCTGCGGCTGAAACAGATGCCGCTCGTTCCGAATCCCAAACGGACGAAGCGCGCAAAACCGCTGTGGTCGATGTCAAAGGGGCGGTTGTGAAACCCGGGGTGTACGAGGTGGCGGCGGATGCCCGCGTCCGCGATGTCATCGCCTTAGCCGGCGGACTGACGGATGAGGCGGATGAAACGAAAGTCAATCTGGCGGCCAAAGTGCGCGATGAGATGATGATCTACGTGCCGGCCAAAGGCGAAGCGGCACCGAACCCGGTTGAGGCGGCTCCTGAAGCCGAGGGAAAAAACGGTCCGCAAGTGGCGATCAATACGGCGACCGAAGAGGAGCTGATGCAGCTGCCCGGCATCGGGCTGGCAAAGGCGAAAGCGATCATCGCTTATCGCGAAGAACACGGGCCGTTTCAGCGTCCAGAAGATTTGTTGAATGTGGCTGGAATTGGGGAAAAAACGTTGGAGAAATTGAAACCGTATTTGCTTGTCCCGTAAACGGTGCGGCACGTAGGCTAAGCTCGCGGTTGCCGCCGGCGCCCGGCAAGGGGAAGGCTGCTTCACTTTCCGCGTTGGAGGGGTGAGGCGGAAACCGGTCGAATGCTCGGCAGCATCGGACGGTTTCACTTTCGGCGTTGACGGGGTCGGGGTTCGGCAAGTAGACTAAAACTATGAATAGGAGCGGAGGTGACAAACAGTTGAAATAAATTTATAAAATTTCTTAAAAATCTATATACAATTTGCAAAAACTATTATACAAATTGTGTATATATAGGTTGCAATAAAGAATTTCCGATCTCCATGTCCCGTCTTTATCACCTGACAAGCTGGTACGGTGACAAGAAGAGTAAACAATGCCATGTAAAACAAAATTGCAACTTATATAGATGTGATGATGATGAAATATTACAGTATGGACAATTTGCCAAACTGATAGGGAAAACGGAACAAACGTTAAGAAATTAGGATAAATCTGGTGTATGAAAACCTGCATATGTTTCTCCATCGGGGTTCAGGTATGATTCACAAGAGCAACTTAATCATTTTCTTGGTATAAAAAATAGGAAACGCGAGAGAAAAATTGTAGGCTATTGCAGAGTGTCAAGCGGTTCAAATCATCACATTATGTTGTAAATTGCAGGGGAAAAGAGCAAATAAAGCCAAGAAAATGATTCAGGAGTTGGTAAAAGATGATCAAGACTTATAAAGTCATGCTTTTACCAAACAATAAGCAAAGAACAAAGTTATTTGAGTGTGCAGGCGTATCCCGATGGGCATACAATTGGGCATTGGCTACACAACAAGAAAACGACAAAAATGGTGGAACGTTTTTAAACGATCGTGAATTGAGAAAAATCTTGACGCAATTAAAAAAGCAAAAAGAATATGCTTGGCTTAACCATTATTCCAATAATATAACAAAACAAGCGATTAAAGATGCCTGTCAAGCGTACAAAAACTTCTTTGAAGGCAGGGCAAAGTTTCCAACATTTAAGTCAAAAAAGAGAAGCAAACCAAGTTTTTATCAAGATACGGTAAAAATCAAAATCACAAAAACGCATGTAAAATTGGAAAAGCTGACTACTTCGAAGAAAAAGAATAGGCAGAAATTTAATTATGTTAAGTTGGCTGAAAAAGGCAGAATCCCAACAGGGGATAACATCAAATATGTTAATCCAGGAGTCACATTCGACGGAGTAAATTGGTGGTTTAGTATTGGAGTTGAAGAAGTTGAAAACAAAAACCAAAATTATACTGACGGCATAGGCATTGATTTAGGGGTAAAAGATTTAGCTGTCGTTAGCAACGGGCAGAAGTTTCCCAATATAAACAAATCAAACAAAGTGAAGAAGCTGGAGAAAAGGCTGAAACGGTTACAACGTGAGTTATCAAGGAAATATGAGAAAAACAAAATAAAAACAGAAGGAGGTGAATTCCGTTACAGAAAAACAAACAATATAAAGAAGTTGGAATTCCTTGTTCGAAAGACGTACCGAAGGCTGAAACACATCAGGCACCATTATATTCATCAAATCACTACATCTTTGGTGAAAACCAAGCCAGAGTATGTAGTCATGGAGAGCTTACATACTCATGGAATGCTAAAGAACAGAAAGCTATCGAAAGCCGTCCAAGAACAAACATTCCACCAGTTGAAAAGGCAAATGGAATATAAGTGTGCTTGGAATGGGATCAAGTTGATACTTGCCGATCGATTCTTCCCTTCGTCTAAAACGTGTAGCCATTGTGGGGCTGTAAAAGAGAAACTTTCTTTATCAGAAAGAACGTTTGTATGCGATGAATGTGGAAATCAAATAGACAGGGATGTGAACGCAAGTAGAAACTTAAAAAAATATGGTGAGTCAATAGCCTAGCACGAAAAGCGGTGATTGACATGTACCCATTCGTTAGTGGGGAATTGAAGCCTTCGGAGCACCACATCCAACGAGAGTAGCTTTGGCGAAATCGGGTGCGATGAACAAGGAAAGAAACATAGGTCTTTATAAGATGTTTAACTATCTTATAAAGCCTTATAAGTTTTCTGTAACGGGACAACGAATGGAACGGATTACGTGGGATCAATATTTTATGGCGCAAAGCCATCTGCTGGCGCTGCGCAGCACGTGCACGCGGTTGGCGGTGGGGGCGACGATTGTGCGCGACAAGCGCATTATCGCCGGCGGATATAACGGTTCGATCGCCGGCGGCGCGCATTGCATCGATGAAGGGTGCTACGTCATTGACGGCCATTGTGTGCGGACGATTCACGCGGAAATGAATGCGATTTTGCAATGCGCCAAGTTTGGCGTCCCGACCGAGGGGGCGGAGATGTACGTCACCCACTTTCCGTGCCTGCAGTGCTGCAAAGCCATCATTCAAAGCGGCATTCGCGCCGTCTATTACGCCCAAGACTACAAAAACCATCCGTATGCTTTGGAACTGTTTGCCCAAGCTGGCGTCCGGCTCGTGCAAGTGCCGCTGAAGACCGATGTGTTCGCGTTGCTTTCCGGCGGTGAAGGCGAAGCATGAGAGGGCAAACCGTCTATCTCGCCGCGGCGGCGCTCTTGGCCGTGGCGGCCGCCTCACCGTCCCCCACAGCATGGTGTTTCCTCATCGTTTATCTCCTTCTTCTTTTCATCCGCCGGCCGCCTGTTTTTCTTCCCGCTTTTTTGACGGCTCTCTTCTTTTTTGCATATTTCCTGATCGTGGACCATGACAATGAAACGTCTTTGTCCGGCGGGCGCCGCACGTTGAACGTCCGTTTTACTGCGCCGCCCGCTTTTGACGGTGACCGGATGCAAGGATTGGTGGAGATCAACGGCGAGCGCGTGCAGCTTCGTTATGTGATGAGGACGAGGGCGGAAAAGGAAGCGCTGCAGGCCTACTTGACACCCGGCACGGTTTGCCGCATCTTGGGCACGCTTGAGCGGCCGCAGTCGGCGAGCAATCCGTACGCGTTTGACTACCGCCGGTATTTGCGTTTTCAGCGCGTTCATTGGCTGTTTCTTCCTGAGTCTGTCGATCGTTCCGTTTGTGCGCGCGCCCGTCCGACCGTCGCTGAACGGCTTCTTTCCTTGCGCGAGGCGGGCGTCCGCCGCATCGAAGCCCATCTTCCACCGGAAGCCGCCGGCATTGCGGCCGCCCTCATTTATGGCGAGCGCCGCCAGCTCGATGAAGAGGTGCTTGCTGGTTACCAGCAGCTCGGGCTGATTCATTTGCTGGCCATTTCCGGCGGTCATGTCACCTTGCTCGTCAGCGCGGCGTTCGCCCTTGCCATCCGGTTTATGACGCGCGAGGTGGCCGTGCTTGCCCTATTGGTCTTGCTTCCGGTGTACGCCGTGCTCGCCGGCGCCTCGCCGTCCGTGCTGCGCGCTTGTGCGACGGGGATGATCGTGCTCGCCGTCGCCTGGAAAAAAGGAGCGATTCACCCGCTTGATGCGTTAAGCTGGACGGCGCTCGTGCTGTTGGTTTTCGATCCGTACATGGTGTGGGATGTCGGTTTCCAGCTGTCGTTTGTCGTCACGTTCGCCCTTCTTGTTCATTTTCCAGCGCTGTCTGCTGTTCGTTCGCTGGGCGGGCGGCTGCTGCAAACCGCTCTTGTCGCCCAACTGGCGGCGCTGCCGCTCTTGCTTTATCACTTTTACGAAATTTCTGTTTGGAGTGTCGTTCTTAACGTCTTGTTTGTTCCTCTGTATTCATGGATCCTCTTGCCGCTGGCTTTGCTCGTGGCTGCTGTTCCGTTCGCTCCGTTCGTTTGGCTGTTTTGCCGCCTCGTTGTCTTCACCAATGCCATCGTTCGGTTCTTTTCCACCGATCATGGCCTGACGCTTGTGCTCGGCCGCCCGAGTCCATGGGGTTTGGCCTTGTGTGTCGCCGCAGTGGTCGCGGCGTTTCTCCTTTGGGAGCGCGGCCGGCTGCAAAGGGGATTGGCGGCGGTGGCGGCGGCGCTGGCCGTGCAGTTTGCCGCTCCGTATATGAATGCGAACGGGGAAGTGACCGTACTGGACGTCGGGCAGGGGGACTGTACGGTGATTGAACTTCCCGGTCGAAAAGCGGTCTATTTGCTTGACACGGGCGGAACGTTAGACATCGCGCGCGAGCCGTGGCGGAAGCGGGCGCGTCCGTTTTCCGTCGGCCGCGATGTGGTCGTGCCGTTTTTAAAGGCCAAAGGAATTCGAACGATCGACAAGCTGATTCTCACTCATGACGACGCCGACCATATCGGCGCGGCTCCCGATGTGCTGCGGGCCGTGCGGGTCAAAGAAATCGTGACGAGCCCACACGCGTTGCCGACCGTTCGTCAGATGGCGCGTCCGTTTTCGGTGCCGGTTGCGGCTGCCTCACGCGGGCAGCGATGGCAAGAGGGCGGAGCGGCCTTTGCGATTTTGCATCCGGAAGCGGGAAACCGTGAAGACAATAACGGTTCGCTTGTTTTGTTCGCCCGCCTTGGCGGCTTGACGTGGCTGTTTGCCGCTGACATTGAGAAGGAAGCGGAGCAAGATCTCGTCCGCGCTTACCCACACTTGCGCGCCGATGTGTTAAAAGTCGCCCATCACGGCAGCGCCACGTCGACGACCGAGCCGTTTTTGCGGACGGTAAAGCCGCGGGTGGCGCTGATTTCGGTCGGTCGTCACAACCGTTACGGCCATCCAGCTCGGGAGGTGCTTGTCCGGCTCAAGCAACAGGGAGCGATCATCTGGAGGACGGATCAAAACGGGGCCATTCGGTATGTATACAGCGAAAAAAGTGGAACCTTTCAACCGATGAAGCCATAAAATGAAGTGCGCAACGGGAAAGCGAACCGCATCCGGCGGTCGCCGATAGAGAAAAAAAGGATTGCTGGAGAAAGCAATCCCTTTACCGGCCGAAAAATTCGATCAGCGTCGCGATGATGAACATGGTCGCGAAAAAGCCAAACGATACGATGAATCCAACGGCGGAATCGACAGCATCATTCCGCTGGCTTTGCACTTCCTTTTCGAAGACGTTCATCGCTTTTTCCCTCCTCTTTGCAATCATTATTTAGTATAGACGAAAACGCGGAAAAAATCTACCATCGCCCGCCCCGTTTCCTTCCTTGACAACAGTTGTCACAAATACTTTCCAACGCCCGGGAAAACATAAAAATAACCCGCTGGACGATAAGGTCCTAGGACTTATCAGCCGGCGTTTATATAAAGGGGAACCGGTTTTTTCCGACCGCCGGTTCCCTTGTAAAATGGCGAAAAACGGTGTATCTTTCTAGCAGGGAATCCTGCGATAGAATGGAGAAGGGAACATGTTGGAACGCGTATGGGGAAACATTGAAAAACGACGGTTTTCTCCCCTTTATTTATTATATGGCAGCGAGCCGTTTTTATTAACAGAAACGTATGAGCGGATCGTGAAGGCGGCGCTTGATGAAGGGGAGCGAGAGTGGAACTTCGCCGTGTATGACTGCGAGGAAACGCCGGTCGAGATGGCGCTCGAGGAGGCGGAAACGGTGCCGTTTTTCGGCGAGCGTCGCGTGGTCGTCGTGAAGCATCCGTATTTTTTTACGTCGGAAAAAGAGAAGGAGATCGAGCATAATTTGGCGAAGCTGGAGGCGTACGTCAACGCGCCGGCTCCGTTTTCGATCGTTATCTTTTTTGCCCCGTACGACAAGCTCGATGAGCGAAAAAAAATCACCAAGCTTGCCAAAGAGCGCTGCGAAGTCGTCGTTGCTTCCTCGCTGGGCGAGGCGGAACTGCGCGCTTGGGTGCGGCGGCGCATCGAGAGCGAAGGCCCGTCGATCAGCGAAGAGGCCATCGATGTCCTTTTGCGGCGGGCGGGGACGCAGCTTTCCGTGCTGGCGAACGAAACGGAAAAGTTGGCGCTGTTCGCCGGACCGGGCGGGGTGGTGGAAGCTGCCGCGGTGGAGCGGCTCGTCGCCCGCGCGCCGGAGGAGAACGTGTTTGTTCTCGTCGAGCAGGTGGCGAAGCGCGATATTCCCGGCGCCTTGCGGACGCTTGTCGATTTGCTTGGCCATCAAGAGGAGCCGATCAAAATGTTGGCGCTGCTCGCTTCCCATTTCCGCTTGCTGTCGCAAGTGAAATGGCTCGCGCAAACGGGGTATGGGCAGACGCAAATCGCCTCCGCGCTTAACGTTCATCCGTTTCGCGTCAAGCTCGCCCTTGCTCAAGCGGCGCGGTTTTCCGAGCAAGAGCTTGTCGAAGCGATCAATGATCTGGCCGATGTCGATCATCAGGTGAAAAGCGGGGCGATGGATCGCCGGCTGGCGCTCGAGCTTTTGCTGATGCGATGGGGCGCCCGGCCGGAAGAGGAACGCAGCCGGCGATGAGAGCGGGCGAGAGCGTTATAAAAAAACGACCTGGCGCCAGGTCGTTTTTCATTAGGAAGCTTGGATGCTGTTTAATTTTTTCGCTAAGCGCGATTTTTGCCGGCTGGCGGCGTTTTTATGGATAAGGCCTTTGCTTGCGGCTTTGTCTAATTTTTTCGACGCGATAATGAACGCTTCGCGCGCTTTTTCCACGTCTTTCAGTTCGACGAGCGCCTCAAACTTTTTAATGGCGGTGCGCATCGCCGATTTCATCGAAGCGTTGTGTGCGCGGCGTTTTTCGCTCGTTTTTGCCCGTTTGATTGCCGATTTGATGTTAGCCACATCCATTCACCTCCGTTACGATGCGAATTTTTGCTGTGAACAGCAGGAAGAACAAATGTTATTCTATCAAACGCCTGTTGATTATGCAAGAGTGTGCAAGCAAAAATCCTTTACGAAATGTGAATGACGTTGCCTCATTGCGGTGACAATAAAAGAAAACGGCATGAGGAGGAACGCCATGGAACAGCCGCTCGATTTACGTCCGTATTCCGTGCGCACCGATTTGGCCATTGAAGCGCATGAGATTGCTGTGGAGGAGCGCCTGCAGCAAAAAAAAGAAAGCGGGGCCCCGATCGAAGGGGTCATCATCCGCGACCAAGAGATCGATGGCATCAAACTGTCACATGTGCATGTCACTGAGCAAGGAGCGGCTTCAATCGGAAAAAAGCCGGGCCATTATGTGACGATTGAAGCGCAAGGAATCCGCGAGCAAAACAAAGAGCTGCAGCAAAGCGTGCAGCGCGTATTCTCCGAGCAGCTCAGCGCCTTTTTGAAGCGGCTTCGCATTCCGGATGAGGCCAGCTGCCTGATCGTTGGGCTTGGCAACCAAAACGTCACCCCCGATGCGCTCGGGCCGCTGACGGTGGAAAACGTGCTGGTGACCCGCCATTTGTTCCAGTTGCAGCCGGAAAGCGTCGCCGAAGGGTTCCGGCCGGTCAGCGCCCTCGCCCCGGGAGTGATGGGGACAACGGGGATTGAAACGAGCGATATCATCGACGGGGTCGTCCAAAAAACGAAGCCGGATTTTGTCATTGTCATTGACGCCTTGGCCGCCCGTTCGATTGAGCGCGTCAACGCAACGATTCAAATTTCCGACACCGGCATTCATCCTGGTTCCGGAGTCGGCAACAAGCGCAAAGAGCTGAGCCGCGAGACGCTCGGCATCCCGGTCATTTCGATCGGCGTCCCGACCGTTGTCGATGCCGTCTCGATCACAAGCGACACGATTGACTTTATTTTGAAACATTTCGGCCGCGAAATGCGCCAAGGTCAGCGGCCTTCAAGCGCTCTCGCCCCGGCCGGCTGGACGTTCGGGCGCAAAAAGAAGCTGACGGAACAAGATATGCCGTCGCCGCAAGAACGGTCGACGTTTCTCGGCATGGTTGGCACGCTCGGCGATGAGGAAAAGCGGCGCTTGATTTATGAAGTGCTCGCCCCGCTCGGCCATAATTTGATGGTGACGCCAAAGGAAGTCGATTCGTTTATCAGCGATATGGCGAACGTATTGGCCGGCGGTTTGAACAGAGCGCTGCATCGGCAAGTGAATCAAGACAACGTCGGTTCTTACACGCAGTAGGAAAAAGCGGTTCTATCTTTCCCTGCTTGGCCATAGGTTAAAGTGAGGAGACAAGCCGGGAAAGGGTGGAAGTATGAAACGATGGCGCCCGCCACATGTGATGATCGCTGTTCCAGGAGCTAGCTTAAAAAAGTTGTTGATGCTCGTCGTTGTAGGATGCATGATGATGGTGATGCTCATCGGGGCGCTCACGTCGCTGCGGCCGGAATATCGTCCGTCATCCTCGTCCATTAACGATATGGCGGCCCATTTTCCACAAGAGGCGTTCGTCCGCTTGTTTGCGTTGGAAAACGGGTATTTTGCCCAACTGCTGCCGAAAGAGCGGCAGCGGACAAACTATTCGTCGCTGCTGTTTCGCCTAGCGACGAGCATCAATCCTGATGATCCGCGCAGTTTGCTAGGCAGCGAGCTGCCGGGCTTTGCACTGTATGACAGCAAAATTTTAATCGCCGGCGAAGGGACGGATTATACGAACATTCCGTATGAATCGGCGCCTCCGCTTGAGGTGATGCTGGCGGAACGGCAGGCATCGGTCGAAGAGCTTGAACAAGCCGAGCAGACGGAGGATGAAAAGCCGTTGCCGCCGCCAAGGCAGACGACTGAGGGCAGAAAAGTCGTTTACATTTATCACACTCATACGCGCGAGTCGTATTTGCCGGCTTTAAAAGGGGTGACCGACCCGAATTTGGCGTTTCACCGGAGCGTCAATGTCACGAAAGTCGGCGAGAAACTGATGGAAGAGTTGGAGAAGCGGGGCATCGGCGCGCAAGTGAACAAAACCGACATCGAAGCGGAGCTGCTGAAAAAAGGGATGAACTACAGCCAAGCCTATGACATGTCGCGGCAAACGGTCGTCGCGGCGATGAAACAAAACCGCGATTTGCAATATTTGATCGACATTCACCGCGATGCCCACCGGCGCAACTATACGACGACGACGATCAACGGCGCTACGTATGCCCGGGTGGCGTTTATTGTCGGCGGCGAGAACGCCGAATATGAGAAAAATTTGCAGCTGGCTACGGAATTGCACCATTTGATGCAAAAGAAATATCCGGGGCTGAGCCGCGGGGTGATCAAGAAGCAAGGGGCTGGCACCGATGGCAAATTCAATCAAGATTTATCGGGCAACGCGATATTGATTGAAATCGGTGGCGTTGACAATACGTTTGCCGAACTGTTCCGCTCGGCTGCTGCGTTTGCCGATGTGTTTAGCGAGTATTATTGGCAGGCCGAGAAAGTTCAAGCGCCGACCCCGCCCGAGAAAAAGTAAAGGGGTGTTGCTATGGCGAAATGGCTGATTCAATTTGGATTGATGCTGTTTCTATTGTTTTTTGGCGTGCTGTTTGGCATGCAGCAGGCGCACAACGGAATGGAGCGGATGCGCGGCTACGCGGATCCAGCATTTCCGTCCGTCGTTGAAATGAAGCGAAACGACAGCGGAGAGGTGGAGGCGGCGGTGTTTGGTGAGACCGTCACCGCGGCCGATTGGCAAAAAAAGCAGGAAACGATGCGCGAGTTGACATCGTTCAACGTTTTTTCCGAGCTTGGTCGTCGACTCGCTGACGCCGCCACCGCGCTCATGAACACGCTTCTTTCCCTCATCGGCCGGGTATTGGAGTAACTCGGCCGGTTGGTTGTATCATCCGTCAAGGCATTCGCTCAAGCTTGGCGGATTTTTTGTTGCCGTCACGGCGATGAGGCCTCATTTCCGGTGCGCCGCTGATCGGCGTGATGGCCCAAACGGAGAACGAAGCAAAAAAGCAAGGCTAGGGAGAAAGCATCTCAAGCGGTCCGCGCAGTTCACCATTGAATCTTCTTGACGCTGTTGCTATAATCAAAGCTAGTGCAGTTTTGCGAAGAAGCAGGAGTGAGAGACAATGAACCGGGAAGAACGGTTGAAGCGGCAAGAACGGATTCGCAATTTTTCGATTATCGCCCATATCGACCACGGAAAATCGACGCTGGCCGACCGCATTTTAGAGAAAACCGGCGCGCTGTCAGAGCGCGAACTGCGCGAGCAGACGCTCGATATGATGGATCTTGAGCGCGAACGCGGCATCACGATTAAATTGAACGCGGTGCAGTTGACATACAAAGCGAAAAATGGCGAAGAGTATATTTTCCATTTGATCGACACGCCGGGCCACGTCGATTTTACGTACGAAGTATCGCGCAGTTTGGCTGCTTGTGAAGGGGCGATTTTAGTCGTCGATGCGGCGCAAGGCATCGAAGCGCAGACGCTCGCCAACGTGTACTTGGCGATTGACAATAATTTGGAGATTTTGCCTGTGATCAATAAAATCGATTTGCCAAGCGCCGAACCGGAGCGGGTGCGCCAAGAAATTGAGGATGTGATCGGCCTTGACGCCTCTGATGCCGTGCTTGCGTCGGCCAAAGTCGGCATCGGCATCGAGGAGATTTTAGAAAAGATCGTCGCGAAAATTCCGGCTCCTTCGGGCGATCCGGATGCGCCGCTGAAGGCGCTCATCTTTGATTCGCTTTATGACCCGTATCGCGGCGTCGTCGCTTACGTCCGCATCGTTGACGGAACGGTGAAGCCAGGCCAGCGCATCAAAATGATGTCGACCGGCAAAGAATTTGAAGTGACGGAAGTCGGCGTGTTCACCCCGAAGCAAAAAGTTGTCAACGAATTGACGGTCGGTGATGTCGGCTATTTGACCGCCTCCATTAAAAACGTGAAAGACACGCGCGTCGGGGATACGATCACCGATGCCGAACGGCCGGCGGCCGAGCCGCTCCCCGGCTACCGGAAGCTCAACCCGATGGTGTTTTGCGGCATGTACCCGATCGATACGGCGCGCTACAACGATTTGCGCGAGGCGCTTGAGAAGCTGCAGCTCAACGATGCGGCGCTCCAGTTTGAGCCGGAGACGTCGCAGGCGCTTGGGTTTGGCTTCCGCTGCGGATTTCTCGGCTTGCTTCATATGGAAATCATCCAAGAGCGGCTCGAGCGCGAATTTCATATCGATTTGATCACGACCGCGCCGAGCGTCGTTTACAAGGTGCATTTGACCGATGGAACCGAAGTTAACGTCGACAACCCGACGAACATGCCCGATCCGCAAAAAATCGACCGCATTGAAGAGCCGTACGTGAAAGCGACGATCATGGTGCCGAACGACTACGTGGGGCCGGTCATGGAGCTGTGTCAAGGGAAGCGGGGCACGTTTGTCGATATGCAATATTTGGATGAAAAGCGCGTCATGCTCATTTACGATATTCCGCTTTCTGAAATTGTCTACGACTTTTTCGATGCCTTAAAATCGAACACGAAAGGGTACGCGTCGTTCGACTATGAGTTGATCGGCTATCGGCCGTCCAACCTCGTCAAGATGGATATTTTGCTTAACGGCGAAAAAATCGATGCGTTGTCGTTTATCGTCCATCGCGATTCCGCCTATGAGCGCGGCAAAGTGATCGTGGAAAAGCTGAAAGATTTGATTCCGCGCCAGCAGTTTGAAGTGCCGGTGCAAGCGGCGATCGGCAACAAAATCATCGCCCGTTCGACGATCAAGGCGCTGCGCAAAAACGTGCTCGCCAAATGTTACGGGGGCGACGTATCGCGGAAGCGGAAGCTGCTTGAGAAACAAAAAGAAGGAAAGAAGCGGATGAAACAAATCGGATCGGTCGAAGTGCCGCAGGAAGCGTTTATGGCCGTTTTGAAAATCGATGACCAGAAAAAATAAGCGGACAAGGCTGTCTCCTTGGGGGATAGCCTTGTTTCGTTCGCGCTGTTGGAAAGGAGGAGCACGATTGGCCATTTCCGCCTATTTTCACATCCCTTTTTGTGCCCATATTTGTCATTATTGCGACTTTAACAAAGTGTTCGCCGCCGGCCAACCGATCGACGATTACTTGCGGGCGATGGACAAGGAAATGGCGTGGACGGCCGCTGAGTTTGGCCGCCGGCTCCAAACGCTGTTTATCGGCGGCGGCACGCCGACGGTGCTTGAACCGGCGCAGCTCGGCCGCCTGTTTGAAAGCATTCACCGCCATTTTCAGTTTGACCGATCAACAGCCGAGTTCACCGTCGAAGCGAATCCGGACGGATTGACGAGCGAAAAGCTCGCCATTTTGCGCGCTGCCGGCGTCAATCGCCTCAGCATCGGAGTGCAGACGTTTGATCCCGAGCTGCTTTGTGCCATCGGCCGGACGCATCGGCGTGAAGATGTCGTTCGGGCGGTGGAGATGGCACGAGAAGCTGGGTTTGTCAATATCAGCGTCGATTTGATGTACGGATTGCCGGGACAAACGTTGGCGCTGTTTTTGGCCGACCTCGAGGCAGCGCTGTCGCTCGAAGTCGCTCATCTGTCCGTCTATTCTTTGATGGTTGAACCGAAAACGATGTTTTACAACGAGTGGCGGAAGGGGCGCCTTCGCCTTCCCGGCGAAGAAGCGGAAGCGGAAATGTACGAAGCGGCCATGGATCGCCTGCCGGCCGGCGGCTACCGGCAATACGAAATCAGCAACTATGCTTTGCCGGGGCGGGAAAGCCGGCACAACTTGACCTACTGGAACAACGAGGAGTACTACGGCATCGGCGCCGGGGCGCACAGCTATATCGACGGTGTGCGGCGTGAGAACATCGGCCCGGTTCGGCATTACATCGCCGCCATCGAGCGCGGCGAATGGCCGCATCGCGCTGTGCGCCGCCTCACCGTCCGCGAACAGATGGAAGAGGAACTTTTTTTAGGGCTGCGCAAGACGGAAGGGGTATCCAAGGCCCGCTTCCGGCAAAAGTTTGGGTGCGAGATGGACGATGTGTTTGGTGCCGCGATTCGCCGCGAGCTCGCATGCGGACGTCTTGAGGAGACGAACGGTCACCTCCGCCTGACCAAGCGCGGCCGCTTGCTCGGCAATGAGGTGTTCGCCGCGTTCCTCGGCGAGATGTAAACATTGACATTTGCTCGCTGATTTGCTACCCTAATAGTAGATTTAGCACTCAAATTGTTTGAGTGCTAACAGAGGTGAGACACTTGCTAACGGACCGCCAACTGTTGATTTTGCAGGTGATTATCGACGATTTCATTCGTTCAGGGCAGCCTGTCGGTTCGCGGACGTTATCGAAAAAGCATCAGATTGCGTTCAGCTCAGCGACGATCCGCAATGAGATGGCGGATTTGGAAGAGCTTGGTTACATCGAAAAAACGCACGTTTCGTCCGGCCGCGTGCCGTCGGAAAAAGGATACCGATACTATGTCGACCATCTGCTGCCGCCGCAGCGGCTGACGCGGGCGGACTTGCAAAAAATCCGCTCCGTGTTCGCTGAGCGCATCTGCGAGCTAGAGAAATTGATGCAAAAGTCGGCACAGATTTTGTCCGATTTGACGAATTATACATCGATCGCTCTTGGCCCGGCGTTTAAAGAAAGCAAGCTGAAGCGGATGCAAATCGTCCCGCTCAATGAACAGACGGCGGTGGCCATCATCGTGACGGACACCGGCCATGTCGAAAACCGGGTCGTGACGATTCCGTCATCCATGGATGCGGGCGATCTCGAAAAAATGATCAACATTTTCAACGAGCGCTTAAACGGCGTCCCGCTCGTCGATTTGAAAGAGAAAATGGAGACGGAAGTGGCCGACGTCCTGCGCCGGCACATCCGCAACTACGACAGCGTGCTGAACACGCTCGTTGAGACGATCGATGTTCCCGAAGACGAAAAAGTGTTTTTCGCCGGCAAGGCGAACATGCTCAACCAGCCGGAGTTCAGCGACATTCAAAAAGTGCGCCCGCTTCTGAACATCATTGAGCAAGAAAAAGACATTTACCGTCTGCTCCGCAAGCAAAACCAAAAAGGGGTGCGGGTGTCGATCGGACACGAAAACGAGCTGCGCGGCATGGAAAACTGCAGTTTGATTACGGCGACGTACACGGTCGGCGATGAGCCGCTTGGAGCGATTGCGATTTTAGGGCCGACGCGCATGGAATATTCGCGCGTCATCACGGTCTTAAACCGCGTCGCCTCCGATTTGTCGGCCGCGCTGACGAAATGGTATCAAAGCCAATAAGAATGGCCATATTGGATAACGGATGGATCGCGCATCCATCCTTTCCTTGTGGCCATTGATACATAAACAAGGAAGGGCCCGGGGGGACGGCAAACGGTTGATCAAGACGCTAGGAGCGACCATCGAGAGACGGATTCGCTTTTGCCTAACATCCGGCAAGGGGCCCGGGCAGGGAGGTGAAAATCGATGGAACAAGGAGAAAAACAAGCCATGGAACAAGCTACATACGCTGAACCGGAGCGGGAGAGAGCGGGTGAGGAAGAATCCGCCGCGCCGCTTGGCGGAGAATCGAACGCTGCTTTGCATGAGGAAGAAAGCGAACAAGCCGATCGGGAGGAAGCGGCGGAACCGATGGAAACGGCGCCAACAGCCGAAGAGCTGGCAGCGGCCAAGGCGCAGATCGCTGAATTGGAAGCGAAATTGGCCGAGATGGAAAACCGGTATCTCCGCCTGTACGCCGATTTCGAAAACTTCCGCCGTCGGACGCGCCAAGAGATGGAAGCGGCGGAAAAATACCGCGCGCAAAGTTTGGCCAATGATTTGCTTCCGGTTCTCGACAACTTTGAACGCGCCTTGAACATTGAGGCGGACAGCGAACAGGCGAAGTCGATTTTGCAAGGGATGGAAATGGTGTACCGGTCGCTTGTCGATGCCTTGAAGAAAGAAGGGGTTGAGGCGATCGAGGCGGTCGGCAAGCCGTTCGATCCCCATTGGCATCAAGCGGTCATGCAAGCGGAAGCCGAGGGGTATGAGCCGAACACGGTCGTGGAAGAGCTGCAAAAAGGCTACCGGCTGAAAGACCGCGTGCTGCGCCCCGCCATGGTCAAAGTGAGTCAGTAAACGGAAACGGAGGGTGATAGGCGATGAGCAAAATTATCGGTATCGACTTAGGAACGACGAACTCTTGCGTCGCCGTGTTGGAAGGCGGCGAAGCGAAAGTCATTCCGAACCCGGAAGGAAACCGCACGACCCCATCGGTCGTGGCGTTTAAAAACGGCGAGCGCCTCGTCGGCGAAGTCGCCAAACGGCAAGCGATCACGAACCCGAACACGATCATCTCGATCAAGCGCCATATGGGCACCGATTACAAAGTCGAAATTGAAGGAAAGCAATATACACCGCAAGAAATTTCAGCGATCATTTTGCAATACTTGAAATCGTACGCCGAAGACTATTTAGGTGAGCCGGTGACGCGCGCCGTCATCACCGTGCCGGCCTATTTCAACGATGCCCAACGCCAAGCGACGAAAGACGCTGGCCGCATCGCCGGCTTGCAAGTCGAACGCATCATCAACGAGCCGACGGCGGCGGCGCTCGCTTACGGTTTAGATAAAGAAGAAGACCAAACGATTCTCGTCTACGACTTGGGCGGCGGGACGTTTGACGTCTCGATTTTGGAGCTTGGCGACGGCGTGTTTGAAGTGAAGGCGACCGCCGGCGACAACCATTTGGGCGGCGACGACTTTGACCAAGTGATCATCGATTATTTGGTCAATCAGTTCAAGCAAGAGCACGGCATCGATTTGTCCAAAGACAAAATGGCGCTCCAGCGCTTAAAAGATGCGGCGGAAAAAGCGAAAAAAGAGCTGTCCGGCGTGACGCAGACGCAAATTTCGCTGCCGTTTATCAGCGCGAACGAAAACGGCCCGCTCCATCTTGAGACGACGCTCACCCGCGCCAAGTTTGAAGAATTGTCGGCCCACCTCGTCGAGCGGACGATGGGACCGGTCCGCCAAGCGTTGCAAGACGCCGGTTTGACGCCAGCCGACATCGACAAAATCATTTTGGTCGGCGGTTCGACGCGCATTCCGGCCGTGCAAGAAGCGATCAAGCGCGAACTCGGCAAAGAGCCGCACAAAGGCGTCAACCCGGATGAAGTCGTGGCGATCGGCGCGGCGATCCAAGGCGGCGTCATCGCCGGCGAGGTCAAAGATGTCGTCCTGCTTGACGTCACCCCGCTGTCGCTCGGCATTGAAACGATGGGCGGCGTGTTTACGAAATTGATCGAGCGGAATACGACGATTCCGACGAGCAAATCGCAAGTGTTTACAACCGCGGCCGACAACCAGACGACCGTTGACATTCACGTCTTGCAAGGGGAGCGTCCGATGGCGGCCGACAACAAAACGCTGGGCCGCTTCCAGCTGACCGGCATCCCGCCGGCGCCGCGCGGCGTGCCGCAAATTGAAGTCACGTTCGATATCGACGCCAACGGCATCGTTCACGTGCGCGCCAAAGATTTAGGAACGAACAAAGAGCAATCGATTACGATCAAATCGTCGTCCGGTTTGTCGGAAGAGGAAATTCAGCGCATGATTAAAGAAGCGGAAGAAAACGCCGAAGCCGACCGGAAGCGGAAAGAAGCGGCCGAGCTGCGCAACGAGGCCGACCAGCTCCTTTTCATGACTGACAAAACGTTAAAAGAAGTCGAAGGAAAAGTGAGCGCCGATGACATCAAGAAAGCCGAAGCGGCGAAGGAAGCGTTGAAGGCGGCGCTCGAGAAAAACGATCTCGATGACATTCGCAAGAAAAAAGAAGCGCTGCAAGAAGCGGTGCAGCAGCTGTCGATCAAACTGTATGAGCAGGCGGCGAAACAGGCGCAAACGGGCGCGGCCAACCAAGACAACGTCGTGGATGCGGAGTTTAAAGAAGTCAATGACGATAAATAAGGGAAAAAGAAAAAGTCAAAGTCAGGCCTGCCTTGGCTTTGACTTTTTTTCTAGCATTCACATATTGCCATAAAGCAAAGGAAAATGATAAAATAACCTTTATGTGAATGAATCGGGAGTGGATGATCAACGATGGCGAAGCGCGACTATTACGAGATTCTCGGCGTCAGCAAAAACGCGACGAAAGACGAGATCAAAAAAGCGTACCGGAAGCTTTCGAAACAGTATCATCCAGACATTAACAAAGCGCCGGACGCCGCCGAGAAGTTCAAGGAGATCAAAGAGGCGTACGAAGTGCTGAGCGATGATGAAAAGCGGGCCCGCTACGACCAATTCGGGCATGTCGATCCGAACGAAACGTTTGGCGGCGGATTTCAAGGCGGCTTTGATTTCGGCGGTTTTAGCGGCTTTGGCGGCTTTGAAGATATTTTTGAGACGTTTTTCGGCGCCGGTCCGCGCCGGCGGGCGAGCGGGCCGCGCCGGCGGGCGAGCGGGCCGCGCAAAGGAGCCGACCTCGAATATATGATGACGCTCACGTTTGAGGAAGCGGCGTTCGGAAAAGAAACGGAAATCGAAGTTCCCCGAGAAGAGGAGTGCGACACGTGCCGCGGCAGCGGGGCAAAACCGGGCACAAGCCCGCAATCGTGCCCGCACTGCCACGGCAGCGGGCAAGTGACAAGCGAACAAGCAACGCCGTTTGGCCGCATCGTCAACCGCCGGACGTGCCCGGTCTGCGCCGGCACGGGCCGCTACATTCCGGAAAAATGCCCAACGTGCGGGGGCACGGGGCGCGTGAAACGGCGGAAAAAAATTCACGTCAAAATTCCGGCCGGTGTCGACGACGGACAGCAGCTGCGCGTCGCCGGTCAAGGGGAACCGGGGATCAACGGCGGGCCGCCGGGGGATTTGTACATCGTCTTCCATGTCGAACCGCATGAGTTTTTTAAGCGCGACGGCGACGATATTTATTGCGAGGTGCCGCTGTCGTTCGCCCAAGCGGCGCTTGGCGATGAAATGGAAGTGCCGACGCTTCATGGCCCCGTTAAGCTGAAAATCCCAGCCGGCACGCAAACGGGCACGCGCTTTCGCTTGAAGGGAAAAGGGGTGCCGAACGTGCGCGGCTACGGCCAAGGCGACCAGCACGTCATCGTCCGCGTTGTGACGCCGACGCGGTTGACGGAAAAGCAAAAACAGCTGTTGCGCGAGTTTGATCGGCTCGGTGGAGAGACGATGCATGACGGGCCGCATACCCGTTTTTTTGAAAAAGTCAAAAAGGCGTTCAAAGGAGAAGCGTAAGCGCGATGAAATGGTCAGAAATCAGCATCCATACGACGCACGAAGCGGTCGAAGCGATTTCGAACATTTTGCATGAAGCCGGCGCCGGCGGCGTGGTCATTGAGGACTCGTACGACCTTGTCAAAGACCGCGACGATTGGTACGGAGAGATCGTCGAGCTCAATCCCGACGATTATCCGGAAGAAGGGGTCATCATTAAGGCATATTTGCCGGTCAACAGCTTTCTTGGCGAAACGGTGGAACAAATTAAGCAGGCGATTAACAATTTATGGCTATACGATATTGACCTTGGCAAAAATAAAATTACGTTGAGCGAAGTGAATGAGGAAGAATGGGCGACGGCGTGGAAAAAGCATTACCACCCGGTCAAAGTATCGGAAAAGTTTACGGTCGTGCCAACGTGGGAGACGTATGAACCGGCTTCCGACGACGAGCTGATCATCGAAATGGACCCGGGCATGGCGTTTGGCACCGGCACGCACCCGACGACGGTCATGTGCCTGCAGGCGCTTGAAAAATACGTGCGCCCTGGCGACGAGGTCATTGATGTTGGCACCGGCTCCGGCATTTTAAGCATCGCCGCGGCGATGCTCGGCGCCCGGTCGGTGCGGGCGCTCGATTTGGATCCGGTGGCGGTCGACAGCGCGCGGCTGAACGTGAAGCTCAATAAGGTGCAGCATATCGTAACGGTCTCACAAAACAATTTGCTTGACCATATCGAGGAACCGGCTGACGTGATCGTCGCCAACATTTTGGCGGAAATCATTTTGCGCTTTGCCGGCGACGCCTACCGGCTGTTGAAGCCGGGCGGCCGCTTGATCGTCTCGGGCATCATTCAGGCGAAAAAACAAGAGGTCCAAAACGAATTGCTCGCTTTAGGATTTGCGATCGCCGATACGAAGGTGATGGAAGATTGGGTGGCGTTGGTCGCCGCGAAACCGTAAGCAAACAGGAGGCGGCCTTCGACGAAACCGTTTTGTTGCGATCGTTGTTTCACGAAACCGTAAGCAAAGAAGGGATGTCGGTTGCAGCGCTATTTCGTTTCCGAACAGGCACGGCGCGGGGAAATCGTCGCGATCAGCGGCGATGACGCCCATCATATCGCTCGCGTCATGCGCATGAAACCGGGCGCGGCGATTGCCTGCGTGTTTCCGGACGGGCGCACGGCGGTTTGCCAAATTGAACAAATTGCCAATGAGCAAGTGCAAGCCCGTATTGTACAATGGAAAGAGGAGCGGCGTGAACTGCCGGTGCGCATTTATATCGCGCAAGGGCTGCCGAAAGGGGACAAATGGGAGCTTGTCATCCAAAAAGGGACGGAGCTCGGGGCGGCCGGTTTTTTGCCGTTTGCTGCCGCTCGTTCGCTCGTCAAATGGGAGGACAAAAAAGCGGAGAAAAAGGTGGAGCGGTGGAAAAAAATCGCCAAAGAGGCGGCTGAACAGGCCGAGCGAACCGTGGTGCCGGACGTGCGGGCGCCGCTTTCGTTGGCCGAGCTCGTTGCGTTTGGCGAAACGGTTGACGTTCGGCTGTTCGCTTATGAGGAGGAAGCGCGCCGAGGGCGGCACGCTTCGCTCCCGGCCCTTTTGACCGACCTAGCGCCCGGAGGCTCGCTTTTGGCCGTCTTTGGGCCGGAGGGAGGATTCAGCGCGGAAGAAGCGGAACGACTCGAACAGCACGGCTTTTTGCCGTGCAGCCTCGGGCCGCGCATTTTGCGGACGGAGACGGCGCCACTTTATTTGCTTGCCGCTGCTTCCTATGAGTGGGAGCTGCGAAGGTAGCCTGCGGATAAGCGATCCGCGGACGACCGAAATCCCCCCTGCGACCGAGCGGGGGAATAGAGTGAGGTGAATGCGATGCCAACAGTGGCTTTTCATACATTGGGCTGCAAAGTCAATCACTATGAAACGGAAGCGATCTGGCAGCTGTTTAAACAGGCCGGCTACGAACGGAAAGAGTTTGAAAGCCGCGCCGATGTTTATGTGATCAATACGTGCACGGTGACGAACACCGGCGACAAAAAAAGCCGTCAAGTCATCCGCCGCGCGGTGCGCCGCAATCCGGACGCCGTCGTTTGCGTGACCGGCTGCTACGCGCAAACATCGCCGGCTGAGGTGATGGCCATTCCGGGTGTTGATATTGTCATCGGCACGCAAGACCGCCATAAAATGTTAGAGTACATTGAGCAGTTTCAGCGCGAACGGCAGCCGATCAATGCCGTCCATAATATCATGAAAACGCGCGTCTTTGAGGAGATGGATGTGCCGGAATTCACCGACCGGACGCGGGCGTCGCTGAAAATCCAAGAAGGGTGCAACAACTTTTGCACGTTTTGCATCATTCCATGGGCGCGCGGCTTAATGCGCTCGCGCGACCCGCAGGAGATCATCCGTCAGGCGCGCCAGCTCGTCGCCGCCGGCTACAAAGAAATCGTGCTGACCGGCATTCACACCGGCGGTTATGGCACCGATCTGAAAGACTATAATTTTGCCGCCTTGTTGCGCGATTTGGACGAGCAAGTGCCGGGGCTGAAGCGGCTCCGCATTTCATCCATCGAGGCGAGCCAGCTGACCGATGAAGTCATCGAAGTTTTGCGGCGGTCGGACAAAATCGTCCGCCACTTGCACATCCCGCTCCAATCGGGGTCGAATACGGTGCTGAAGCGGATGCGCCGCAAATATACGGTGGAATTTTACGCCGAGCGGCTCACCCGGCTGCGCGACGTGTTTCCGGAACTGGCGGTGACCTCAGATGTCATCGTCGGCTTCCCTGGTGAAACGGAAGAGGAATTTATGGAGACGTACAACTTTATTCGCGAGCAGCGGTTTTCCGAGCTTCACGTTTTCCCGTATTCGAAGCGGACCGGCACGCCGGCGGCGCGCATGCCGGATCAAATTGATGAAGAGACGAAGCACGACCGCGTCCGCCGCTTGATCGCCCTTTCCGACCAGCTGGCGAAAGAATACGCCTCGCAGTTTGAAGGGCAAGTGCTTGAAGTCATCCCGGAAGAGCGCGACAAAGAAGAGCCGCACTTGTACGTTGGTTACACCGATAATTACTTGAAAGTCCGTTTTCCAGCGTCCGACGAGCTGATTGGCGAACTGGTGAAAGTGAAGATCACCAAAGCCGGCTACCCGTATAACGAAGGCGAGTTTGTCCGCGTTGTGCCGGATGAGGCCGTCCGATCGGTAAAATTAAGTTCCTAATCCCAATGGCCGATTTAGGCTAAGCGCGTCCGCCTCATACTTCCCAGCCTTTAGGCTGGGTTTTTGTTTTCGGTGAAAATAGCGAACTGACATGGATTTTCATCCTTGGGTGGAGGGCGGATCGTGCTGCTCATGGAACTTCTCTGCGAAAATCCCGTCAGCAAGCGGTCACTTTCATCCTTGGGTCGCTGTTACATCGCTCCCCATGAAAATGCCGAACTGACGCGGATTTTCATCCCCGGGTGAAGGGCGGATCGCCGTCCATGGATCTTTCCGTAAAAATCCCGTGCCCGCAGGCGGTGATGTTCATCTCTGAGCGGAGGGCGGACCGCTGCCCATGGATCTTTTTCCGTCCATTTCTCTCGAGCAGGCTAACAAGCTCGCCGGAAGATGAAATGGGAGACGATACGGATGGCGGCTAGTTTTTATGGTAACGACATGGTATGATGGTAGACGTCAGACCTTTCATTTTTTGCAGTAGCAGGAGAAAGGAGCGATGTTCCATGACAGAGAATATGGCCAAAATGATCGATCATACGCTGCTCAAGCCAGAGGCGACGGAAGAACAAATCATTCAACTATGCCGCGAAGCGAAACAATACGGCTTCGCCTCCGTCTGTGTCAACCCGGCGTGGGTGAAAGCGGCGGCGCGCGAGCTTTCCGGCACCGATGTCCGCGTTTGCACCGTCATCGGTTTTCCGCTGGGGGCGACAACGCCGGAAACAAAGGCGTTTGAAACGAATAACGCCATCGAAAACGGCGCCGGCGAGGTGGATATGGTGATCAACATCGGCGCGTTAAAAAGCGGCGATGATGAGCTTGTTGAGCGCGACATTCGCGCTGTCGTCGAGGCGGCGGCCGGAAAAGCGCTGGTGAAAGTGATTATCGAAACGGCTTTGCTGACCGATGAAGAAAAAGTGCGCGCCTGCCAATTGGCGGTGAAGGCGGGGGCCGATTACGTGAAAACGTCGACCGGATTCTCCGGCGGCGGCGCGACGGTCGAGGACGTGGCGCTCATGCGGCGGACGGTCGGTGACAAAGCGGGCGTCAAAGCGTCCGGCGGCGTGCGCGATCGGGAAACGGCCGAAGCGATGATCGCAGCCGGGGCGACGCGCATCGGGACGAGCTCCGGGGTGGCGATTGTCCGCGGGCAAACGGGCGGCGCCGGCTATTAAGCTCGACGGCCGCCTAGCGCTTCGTTCGAAGGAAACATCGCCGCCGTCCACCGATGTCTTCCACTAAGCTCAGCGGCTGCCGTGCAAACGGATCATGGCCCGCTCAATGGCGCCGACAAACGGCAACGCGGCGACGGAACAAACAACGTTAAACACGACGCTGACATGGGCGAGCTGCACGTCCGGGGCCGGGCTGAGCAAAGCGGCGAAGCGGGCGAGCGGAGCGGTGAAAAAGGCAAACACGGCGACGCCGGCGACGTTCAGCCACAGATGGGTGTAGGCGGTCAGCCGCGCCTCCTTGCCGGCCCCGATCGACGCCAGCAGGCCGGTGATGCACGTCCCGATGTTCGCGCCAAGCAAAATGGCAATGGCAGCTGGCAGCGTCAACAATTGTTCGTTTACAAACCCCATGGCGATGCCGATCGTCGCTGCACTGGAATGGACGAGCGCGGTCAAGGCGATGCCGACAAGCAAACCGGCGGCCGTCGAGCGGTTCGTCTCCTGAAGCCAGACGTTGACAAACGGATAGGCGGCCAGCGGCCTCGCCAAGCTTGAAAAACCGTCCATGGCAAACAGCAAGACGGCCAGACCGGCGACCGCCATGCCGATGCCGTAAAGGAACCGACGGCGGCCGAGAAAAACGAGCAGCGCGCCCCCCAAAAGAAGCGGAATGGCGCCCTCGCCGAGATCGAGCGTCATCAGCTCCGTCGTGAGCGTCGAACCGATGTTGCTGCCTAAGATGATGCCGATGGACTGCCGGAACGATAAGTAGCCGGTGGCGACCAAGCCGACGGTCATCACCATCACGGCCGAACTACTTTGCACAAGCGCGGTTGTCGCCAAGCCGGTGAGAAACGATTGCCAAGGTTTGGCCGTAAAGCGCATCAGCCATTCGTTCATTCGGTCGCCGGACAACGTGTAAAGCCCCGCCCGCATCATCAACATGCCGAGAAGAAAAATAGCGGTGTAAACGGCCAACAGCACAAAGAGTGAACCCATCGGCGCTCTCTCCCTTCATCCTATATGTATGGGCCTTGTCCGTCGGCAATGACCGCTTTTTCGGAAGACGAACGCCGCGCGCTTTTTGTATTGACCTTTTCGATCGGCATGTATTATAATTGACAAGTACAATATGCAATGGTTGGTGTTCGGAGGGAGGGAAGCAGGATGTCCAAAACGATCGTGCGCAAAAACGAGTCGATCGATGACGCTCTTCGTCGCTTTAAGCGTGCCGTTTCGAAAACAGGCACTTTGCAAGAAGTGAGAAAGCGTGAATTTTACGAAAAGCCAAGCGTCAGACGGAAGAAAAAATCTGAAGCGGCGAGAAAGCGCAAGCACTAAGAGCACGCATTAAAGAGGGTGTATAGTCGGTGAGTCTTCTCGATCGTTTGAATAACGATATGAAGCAGGCGATGAAAAGCAAGGAGAAAGAAAAGCTGTCCGTTCTCCGCATGCTGAAGGCGGCGCTGCAAAACGAAGCGATCAAGCTCGGCAAAAGCGCGCTGTCCGAGGACGAAGAGCTGACGGTTCTTTCCCGTGAACTGAAGCAGCGTAAAGACTCCCTCCACGAATTTGAAAACGCTGGCCGTTCAGATCTAGTCGAAAAGGCAAAAACCGAAATTGAAATCGTTCAGTCGTATATGCCGAAGCCGCTGACGGAAGAGGAGCTCCGCGAACTGATCGCAGAGACGATCAAAGAAGTCGGCGCTTCTTCGAAAGCGGATATGGGAAAAGTGATGAGCGCGATCATGCCGAAGGTGAAAGGGAAAGCAGATGGTTCGCTCGTCAATCAACTCGTGCGACAACAGTTGTCATAATGGGCGATGGGCCTTGCCGGACAGGCGGGCCCATCGTTTTTGAAAAGCGGTGCTAGAACCCCCTTTTGTCTCATACATATGAGATGAAAGGGGGTTCTTTTTTGATGGTGAAAAGGTGGCGCCAGCAGGTGAAGCGGTGGATGGCGGAAACGCTCGAGCTTCCCGCCGACATTATGATGGATTTGCCTCGCATTACGATGATTGGCCAAATCCATATTTACATTGAAAACCACCGCGGGCTGCTCGCCTTCAGCGATAAAGAGCTCCGCTTGTTGCTGCGAAACGGCCAGCTTATTGTCCGCGGCGAACAATTTGTCATTAAAACGATATTGCCGGAGGAAATTTTGTTGGAAGGAAAAATTAACCAAGTAACGTATATCGATAAATAGCGAGGAGGAACGGGGATGAAGAACGAATGGGTCGACACGCTTGCCGGCAGCGTGCGGGTCAAAGTGAGAGGAAAAGGGATCGAACGATTGATCAACGCCTGCGTCCGCCAAGGGATGGCTGTTTGGAACGTGAAAAAGCATAGCGCGGATACCGTGACGTTCTTCATTAGGCTCAGCGATGTAAAACAGCTGCGCCATATCGCCCGGAAAAGCGGATGCAAACTCTCGTTTGTCGGCCGAACCGGCTTGCCGTTTTTTTGGCGCCGGGTTTGGCGAAACAGCGGGTTTTGGCTTGGCCTGCTCGTTTTTCTAGCGGGGGTGTTTTTGCTGTCGAACGTCGTGTGGAACATCGACATCGAGGGGGCGACGCCGGAGACCGAGCATCAAATCATCCGCGAGCTGAAGCGGATGGGAGTGGAGCGCGGCGCATTCCAATTTTTGCTCGACGACCCGGAAACGCTACAAAAAAAGTTGACGGAACGAATTCGCGACATTACGTGGGTCGGGGTGGAATGGAAAGGGACATCGCTTCATTTTCAAGTGGTGGAAAAGGAAATTCCCGAACCGAAACAACCGCTTCCGCCGCGCCATTTGGTCGCGAAAAAAGAGGCGGTGGTGGTGGACTTATTCGTTGAAGAAGGACAACCGCTCGTTTCCGTCAACGATTACGTGCAAAAAGGGCAGCTGCTCGTCTCGGGCATCATCGGCGCCGAAGGGCGAACGAAATTTGTGCCGGCTAACGGGAAGGTGTTTGGCGAAACATGGTACAAGTCTACCGTTGTCCTGCCGCTGGAGACGACGTTTCATGTGTTGACGGGAAAAGCGATGGCGCGCCATTATATCGGGATCGGCCGACTGTCCATCCCGGTCTGGGGATGGGAGAAGCCGCCGTTTTCCCATATGGTTGTTGAAAGAGAAAAGCGGCCGTTTCGCTTTTGGAAATGGGACTTGCCTTTTTATTATGAACGTGTCATCATCCGCGAGGCGGAAGCGGTGAAGCGGAGCTACACGTGGGAAGAAGCGTTCGCGGAAGCAAGGCGCATCGCCCGCCGCGAACTGCGGGCCAAACTGCCGGAGGAGGCGGCCATCCGCGGCGAAAAAGTTTTGCATCAGGAGAAAGAGAATGGTAAAGTAAGGGTAGAATTGCATTATGAAGTCATTGAAAACATTGCTGTACCACAACCCATTGTTCAAGGAGATTGAGAATGTCAGAGCAGTTCGTTACGATCAGCCAACACGTGCGAAATCAACAGGAAGCGGCTGCGCTCTTTGGCGTCCATGATGCCCACTTGAAACGGATGGAAGAAGAGCTTGGCGTCTCCATTGTGACGCGCGGGGAAACGGTCAACGTTTCCGGCCCGCCCCAGCAAGTCCAGCTTGTCGATGAGCTTTTGCGCCATTTGCTCATCGTCATTCGCAAAGGGGTGGCGGTCGGGGAGCGCGATGTGATGTATGCGATCCAGCTGGCGAAAAAGGGGGCGCTTGACGGCCTCGTTCAGCTGTATGACCAAGAGATCGTGAAAAACGCCAAAGGAAAGCCGATCCGCGTCAAAACATTGGGGCAGCGCTATTATGTGGCTGCGATCGAACAGCACGATTTGACGTTCGGCATCGGCCCGGCTGGCACCGGGAAAACGTATTTGGCGGTCGTTATGGCCGTCAAGGCGCTGAAAGCCGGAAGCGTCAAGCGCATCATCCTCACCCGCCCGGCGGTCGAGGCGGGAGAAAGCCTTGGCTTTTTGCCCGGCGATTTGAAAGAGAAAGTCGATCCGTATTTGCGGCCGCTCTATGATGCGTTGCATGATGTGCTCGGCGTTGAGCAGACGCAGCGGCTCATTGAGCGAGGGACGATCGAAATCGCCCCGCTCGCCTACATGCGCGGGAGAACGTTGGACGATGCCTTCGTCATTCTAGATGAGGCGCAAAACACCACGCCGGCGCAAATGAAAATGTTTCTGACCCGGCTTGGCTTCGGATCGAAAATGGTGATTACAGGCGATATTTCCCAAGTCGACTTGCCGCGGGGAGTCGAATCAGGCCTCTCCGTCGCCAAGCGCCTTCTGGCTTCGATCAGCGGCATCGCCTTCGTATTTTTAGAACAGTCGGATGTCGTCCGCCATCCGCTCGTTGCCAAAATCATTGACGCTTATGGCGAGGCCGGCTTATAAAAAACTGCGCAACGGGCGGCCGCGCCTTTTTGAAAAGCGAGGGGAAAACCGGTGGGAAGGCTTCGTTTTTTTCTTGAGCGGACAAAAACGGTCCGTTTCGTCCGCTTCTGTCTGTTTTTGTTTTTGGCCGTTCTGTTGTTTGCTGTTTTGTACTGGCAAGTCAAGCCGCGCCAATATGAACTGCGCCTGTTTGACGTCGCCAAGGAAACGATTCGCTCCCCGGTGACGGTGGAAGATAAAGAGGCGACCGCCCAGCTGAAGGAAGAGGCGGCGGCGAAAGTAGCGGATGTTTACACGTTGAAAAAAGAATACGCTGAAAACCGGGTCGACCTTCTTTCCTCGCTGTTTGCGGCGATTGAGAGCGTGCAAAAGGAGGCCGAATCGGACCGCGCGGCGGGCGGGATGGCGGCCAAACTCGAGGAGCGGTTGCCGCCGGAATGGTTCGCCTATTTGTCGGCAGAGGAATGGCAGCGCCTGCTCAGCGCCGCGCCTTCAGAGCTGAAGACGGCGAAGGAGGCGGCGCTCACCGCCGTTCATGCGGCCATGAGCGAACGCATTTCACAAAACGATTTGGAGGCCGCCCGCGAACAGGCGGCCAACGAGATTGAATACGCCGCTCTGCCGCCGGCGCTTCGCGAACCGGTTGCCAAGCTTTGCCGGCGAGCGGTGATCCCGAACGTCGTCTACGATCGGACGGCGACCGAGGAGAAACGGCGTCAGGCGATGGATGAAGTGAAGCCGGTGAAAATTTTGCAAGGACAAGTGATCGTGGAAGAAGGGCAATTCATTACAAGCGATATTTATCGGCGGCTTGAGCTCGTCGGCTTGCTTGAAAGCGACCGTCCATCCTTTACGGCCGCCGGGTTGGGAATGTTTGTGCTCCTCTTGCTCGCCCCGCTCATGTACTATTTTCGCCACGAGCCGACGAATGAGAAGCTGTCGCTTTATACCGCCGTTTTGACGGGGATGATGGCGGCGATGGTTTTGATTCGCCTGTTGCCTTCCGGAAGCGCCGTCCCGGTCGGCTATTTGGTGCCGGCGGCGTTCGGCCCGATGTTGGTGCGCCTTTTGCTTGGCGAGCGGCTTTCGGTCATGACGGCCATCATCGGGGCGGTGTGCGGGAGCTTGCTGTTCAACGAAGAAATGGGAGCTGCCGGAACGATGTCCGTATCGTTGGCCGTGTATTTGCTCGCCGGCGGTTTGGCCGGAACGTTTGGCCTGCCGAAGGAGCTGGCGAAGGCGAACATTTGGCGGACCGGGGTGCTGGTCGCTTTCGTTCAAACGGTTTCGCTTTTATCGCTCCTGCTTTTGAAAAACGGCCGTTATTCGCTGACGGAAATCGGTTTGATGGCGCTGATGGCCGCGGCCTCAAGCGTGTTTTCCGTCATTTTGACGATCGGCCTTCTGCCGGTGCTGGAGGCGGCGTTCGGCATTTTGTCGCCGCTGCGGCTCATCGAGCTGTCGAACCCGAACCATCCGCTTTTGCGCAAATTGCTTACCGAAGCGCCGGGGACGTATCACCATAGCATCATGGTCGCCAATCTGGCCGAAGCGGCGTGCGAGGCGATCGGCGCCAACGGCCTGCTGGCGCGCGTCGCCTGCTACTACCATGACATCGGCAAGACGAAGCGGCCTCGGTATTTCATCGAAAATCAAATGGGCGGCAATCCACATGATCATTTGTCGCCGCAGCTGAGCAAAAATATTATTATCGCCCACGTCGCCGACGGCGTCGCCTTGCTCCGCAGGCACCGACTGCCAAAGGAAATCATCGACATCGCCGAACAGCATCACGGCACAACGCTGCTGAAATACTTTTACCATAAGGCGTGCGAGCAGAGCGAATGGGTTTCGGAAGCAGAGTTTCGTTATCCCGGACCGAAGCCGCAGACGAAAGAGGCGGCGGTCATCAACATCGCCGACAGCGTCGAAGCCGCGGTCCGTTCGCTCGCCAACCCATCGCCGGAAAAAATCGAGAAGGTGGTGCGCTCGATCATTGCTGACCGTCTGCAAGACAATCAGTTGAACGAATGCGACATCACCCTCAAAGAGTTGGAGCTTGTCGCCCGTTCGCTTTGCGAGACGCTAAACGGTGTGTTCCACTCGCGCATTGAATATCCGGAAGTACAGAAAGAAAAGGTGAAACATGCATGACGATTCACATTGATTTTATTGACGAAACGAATGAAATGACCCGCGAGCAGCTTGAGACGATCGAGCGGCTGCTCGCGGAGGCCGCCGCCGTGGAAAACGTGCCGGACGGGGCCGAAGTGTGCGTTTCATTCGTCGACAACGAGCGCATTCGCGTCATGAACCGCGATTACCGGGGAAAAGATGCGCCAACCGACGTGCTCTCGTTCGCCTTGGAAGAGGAAGGGGAAGGGGAGATTGGCATCACCGGCGCCGATTTGCCGCTGGCGCTTGGCGACATCGTCATTTCAGTGCCGAGGGCAAAGGAGCAGGCGGCCGAATACGGCCATTCGCTCATGCGTGAGCTCGGATTTTTGGCTGTCCACGGCTTTTTGCATCTGCTTGGCTATGATCATGAAACAGAAGAAGAGGAGCGCGTCATGTTTGCCAAGCAAGAAGAGATATTGACGCGGCTTGGATTGACGAGATAGCCATGCGCTTGCGGCGGGAGCGGGATCGTTTCGCGTGGGCGTGGGCGGGAATGAAGGTGGCGGTCAAAGAGGAGGCCCATCTGCGCTTCCACTTAGCGGCCGCCGTTGCCGCCTGTATTGCCGGTTGGGCCGTCGGATTGTCGCGCTGGGAATGGGTCGTGCTCGTGTTGGCGGCGGGCGCGGTCATCACGTTGGAGCTGGTCAATACGGCCATTGAACGCGTTGTTGATTTGGCGACGGACAAGTTCCATCCGCTCGCCAAAGCAGCGAAAGACATCGCCGCGGCCGCGGTGCTAGTCGCGTCCGGGTTCGCTGTCGTCATCGCGGTGCTCTTGTTTTGGCCGCATCTTCGTTGAGCGAAGGAAAGAGAAAATTCTAATTTTTCTGTTACATTTTGATTTCAAATGATGAAATTCAAACGTGTTTTTTGTAAAATAAAAGAAAGCAGCGTGGATTGCCCGCAGGAAAGGAAGAGTCACCCGTGAACATCGAATCGCTTATTGCTGAAGCGAAACAAGCGCGCGAACTCGCTTATGTCCCTTACTCCAAATTCAAAGTCGGCGCCGCGCTCTTGACCGAAAGCGGCGCCGTCTACCGCGGCTGCAATATTGAAAATGCCGCTTACAGCTTGTGCAACTGCGCCGAGCGAACGGCGCTGTTCAAAGCGTATTCGGAAGGGGAACGGGAATTTGTGGCGTTGGCGGTCATTGCCGACGCGCCCCGCCCAGTGCCGCCGTGCGGCGCCTGCCGCCAAGTGATCGCCGAACTTTGCCCGAGTGGGATGAACGTCATTTTAGCGAACTTAAAAGGCGATGTAAAAATTGTAACGGTCAGCGAATTGCTGCCGGAAGCTTTTGCAGCGGAGGATATGCATGAATAAAGAAGGATACAAATCAGGATTCGTCGCGATCATCGGAAGACCAAACGTAGGCAAATCGACGTTTTTAAACCGCGTCATCGGGCAAAAAATCGCCATTATGAGCGATAAGCCGCAGACGACGCGCAACAAAATCCAAGGCATTTACACGGATGATGACGCGCAAATCATCTTTATCGACACTCCTGGGGTGCACAAGCCGAAGCATAAACTCGGCGATTTTATGATGAAAGTGGCGCTCAACGCGCTGCGCGAGGTCGATGTCATCCTGTTCATGGTCAACGCCGAGGAAGGGTTTGGCCGCGGGGAGGCGTTCATTATCGAGCGCCTAAAGGAAGTCGACACCCCGGTGTTTTTAGTCATCAACAAAATCGACCGCGTCCATCCGGATGAATTGCTGCCGCTCATTGAGCAGTACCGCGGGTTGTACCCGTTTGCAGAAATTGTGCCGATTTCCGCGCTCGAAGGAAACAATGTCGAACGCTTGATTGAACAGATTAAACAGCGGCTGCCGGAAGGTCCGCAATATTATCCGCCCGATCAAATTACCGACCACCCCGAACAGTTTATCATCGCTGAGCTCATTCGCGAGAAAGCGCTTCATTTGACGCGCGAGGAGGTTCCGCATTCGATCGCCGTCGTCATCGAACGGATCGAGCGGCGCGAGGAGACGGGCGTGGTCTACATTGGCGCCGTCATCATTGTGGAGCGCGATTCGCAAAAGGGCATTATCATCGGCAAACAAGGCCGCATGCTGAAAGAAATCGGGCAGCGGGCGCGCGCCGACATTGAAGCGCTGCTTGGGTCGAGAGTGTTTTTGGAGCTGTGGGTGAAAGTGCAGAAAGACTGGCGCAACCGGCTGGCGCAGCTGCGTGACTTTGGATTTCGCGAAGAGGAGTATTGACGCTAGAAAAATTTACGCGACATAAACCGTTTTGGCCCGAGCCACCCTATAAACACAAGGCCAATACGCCATGCCTGCAGGCGGAAAGAGGTGTCATTCCATGCTTGAGTTTACGTGGAAGCTGTTTAGCCAAACAGGCAATATCGATACGTACCTTTTGTTTAAAGAACTAGAGCGGGAGCAAAAGCTGTACGGCGAAGAACAACATGCCGAACAGGAAGAAATCGATCAGCCGATCTCATAGCATCGTCATGGATGGAAGCGGTGGTGATGAGATGTACGAAACGTGCGAAGCGATCGTCATGCGGACGGTCGACTACGGGGAAACGAACAAAATTGTGACCTTGTTTACGCGAGAATGGGGAAAGGTGGCTGCCATGGCAAGGGGCGCAAAAAAGCCAAGCAGCCGCCTTTCTGCTGTAACGCAGCCGCTCTGTTACGGGCGCTACGTCGTGCGCCGCAGCCGCGGGGTCGGCGTTCTCCAGCAAGGGGAGCTGATCGATTCGATGCGGATGTTGCGCGAGGATTTGTTTGCCGCGGCATATGCCGCCTACCTTGTCGAGCTCACCGATAAAGGGACGGAAGAGCAAAAGAGCAACCCGCACTTGTTTGCCTTGCTGCTGCAGACGTTGCGCTATATGAGCGAAGGGCGCGATGCCGAGATTTTAACCTTCATTTATGAGATGAAGATGCTCTCCGTGCTTGGCGTGCCGCCGCTGCTCGACCGCTGCGCCCGCTGCGGGGCGACCGTCGGGCGCTTTTCCTTCTCGATCAAGGAGGCGGGCTTTCTTTGCCATCGCTGTGAAGCGGCGGATCCGCACCGGTTGCCGCTGTCTCCCGCTTCAGTCCGGCTGCTGCGCCTCTTTTCCCGCTTTGACCTCAGCCGACTGGGTGCCGTTTCCGTTAAAGCAAGCACAAGAGCGGAGCTGAAAGCGGTCTTGTCTGCCTATTACGAGGAGTATACGGGCCTCACGCTCAAAACGAAGCGTTTTTTGGCGCAGATCGACGAGCTGCGGGACAAGCTTGGCCCGAGCGGCGGGCAGGGGGAGCCATTTTCCTTGTAAACGGTTCGTGTAGTATAATATAAATGAGAATGATAGCGTGTGGGACCTTTGGGCAAGGTGGTGAGCGACGATCGAACTGAATAAACGCCAAGAGCAAATTTTGCAAATTGTCAAAGATTACGGGCCGATCACCGGCGAGAGCATTGCCGAAAAGCTGAATTTAACCCGGGCGACGCTGCGGCCGGATTTGGCCATTTTAACGATGGCCGGCTACTTGGAAGCCCGTCCGCGCGTCGGCTATTTTTACACAGGAAAAACAGGCACACAGCTGTTTGCCGATAAAATCAAAAAGATGAAGGTCGAAGACTATCAGTCGATTCCGGTCGTCGTCAATGAAAACGTCAGCGTCTACGACGCGATCGTCACAATGTTTCTCGAAGATGTCGGCACCTTGTTCGTCGTCGATGACGAGTCGCTTCTTGCCGGGGTGTTGTCGCGAAAAGATTTGTTGCGGGCAAGCCTCGGCAAGCAAGAACTGACGGCCATCCCTGTCAATATTATTATGACGCGGATGCCGAATATCGCCGTCTGTTACAAAGATGACTCGCTCATCGATGTAGCCGAACAGCTGATTGAAAAGCAAATCGATGCCATGCCGGTCGTGCGCAAGACGGAAAAGGGATATGAAGTGATCGGCCGCATTACAAAAACGAACATGACGAAAGCATTTGTCTCATTAGCCAAAGATGATGTGTGACGGAAAAAAGGAGCATTCCCGTTAGGAGCTTTTCCGGGGACTTGATCAAAAAAAGCCCTCTTGGTATGATGCAGGGGT
>NZ_LQYX01000040.1:55106-72559 GCF_001587475.1 Geobacillus sp. B4113_201601 | reverse complement strand
TCTTATTTTTTTTTGCGAAAAAAAGGAGGGTGTCCGAAAAGCGAACGCTATGCGAACACTTTTGGGACACCCTCTTTATTTTTAGCGACTTATCGGACAGCCCTTTTTCTAGCACGGGTAAGTTATGGCTCGCGCTTTTTCATTCGTTTTTTTCCTTCCCGGCATAGCTCAAGCAGCGGACAGACCGGACATTGTGGTGCTTGCGCCTTGCAATGGTAGCGGCCGAAAAAGATCATCCGGTGGTGGGTGATGGACCACTCCTCTTTCGGGATTTTTCTCATCAGCGTCTGTTCCACTTCGAGGACCGAGTCGCTCCAGCGGCAAAAGCCGAGCCGTTTGCTGACGCGTTCCACATGTGTATCGACGGCGATGGCCGGAACGCCAAACGCGACAGAAACAACGACATTCGCCGTCTTTCGCCCCACTCCCGGCAGCTTCATCAATTCATCGCGGTCGCGCGGCACTTCGCCGTTATACTGTTCTATCAACATCGCACACAACTTTTGAATATGTTTCGCCTTGTTTCGATACAAACCGATCGAGCGAATATCCTGCTCTAACTCCGCCAGCGGCACAGCGAGGTAGTCATGCGGCGTTCGATATTTCTCAAACAGCCGTTTGGTCACTTTATTGACTAACGCGTCCGTGCATTGCGCCGACAGGACAACCGCAATCAACAGCTCAAACGGATTGCGGTGCACAAGTTCGCAATGCGCATCGGGAAACATGCGCGCCATGACATCCAAACAATAACGGATTTGCTGTTTCGTCAGCACCCGTCTTCCCCCTCCTTTCGTTGCCGCGCCCGCAGACCAAACAAAAACGAGAGACAACGCCTCTCGTTTTCGGAGACCGATGATCGAAGGGCGCTGACCGCCCCCGAGTCACTGACCGTTTCCTCCCTTGTGATTTCCCCGCTCTGTCGGTCTTTCCCGTTCTTTGACGAAAGCGGGTCGGATCCCAAGCCCCGTTTTTCAACGAGAACCTCCTTGCCGCATCGGCGCTTCTTTTCCCACGTTTCCTCATCGATCGAGGGGAGCCGTTGGTGTTCATCGGCCGTTTAGGAATCGAGCCAGTTGAAAAACGGGATCGTCGGTTGAAATTCCCCTGTCGCCTGCTTCGCCGGACGAGCGGACGGCTTAGGTTTGCGGAATTTTTTTCCGTAATCTTGCGCCTGTTCAATCGTCCGAATGCCGTTCTTTTTCCATTCGAATAAAATGCGATCAATGTAGCGGAAATTCAATTTTCCCGACAGCACGGCCTCGCGCAGCGCCGCCTTGATGATCGCCGGCTCGTGGCCGTCTTGATCGATCCACATCGCCAGCGTTTCGCATTCAAACGGGGAAAGGGGGCGGCCAAACTCTTGTTCAAAAACGGTGTATAAACTTTCCTCCGCCTTCTCTTCCTCAGCCTGCCCGCTGCGAACGGCGTCTGTATACAAATGGTGCACCAACTGCTCCCAGAGGGGCTCGAGCGTATATTTTTCGCTGCGAATGCCTCGCTCATCCGTCTGTTCCTCGATGGCGATCATTCCCTTTTGCAAAAGCCGCCGCACCATCTCCATGCATTCCGCCGCCGAGATCGTCATTTTTTCAGCCAGTTCAGCCGGTGTTGGAAACGAAACCCCCGCTTCGAAAAACGACTGCATGTGCAGAAGCAGGACAAGTTCCCTTTCGTCCAAGCCGAGCTGCTTGTAGCGGTCAAGCAGCAGTTTGGAAACAGCAATGCTTCCTTGCGCCAGCCATTCGGCCACTTTTTTCTTTTCCATGCCGATGCACCTCAATGATAGTATACCATGCCGGCGGCGAAAAAACCCTTTTTTGCCGAGGGATTATGGATAAAGACGATTGAGCAGCCGCGGGAACGGAATGGTTTCGCGCACATGCTCAACGCCGCAAATCCACGCGACGGTTCGTTCCAAGCCAAGGCCGAATCCGGAGTGCGGCACGGAACCGTATTTGCGCAAATCGAGATACCACGCATAAGCGTCAAGCGGCAAATGATGCTCCTCGAGGCGCTTTTTGAGCAGCTCGTAATCGTGAATGCGCTCGGAGCCGCCGATGATTTCCCCGTATCCTTCCGGCGCGATCAAATCGGCGCACAACACCACTTCCGGGCGATTCGGGTTCGGCTGCATATAAAACGGCTTCAAGGATGTCGGATAATGGGTGATGAACACCGGTTTGTCAAAACTTTCAGCGATGGCCGTCTCATGCGGCGCGCCGAAATCATCGCCCCATTGGATATCGGTAAACCCTTTGTCATGCAGCAGTTGGATCGCCTCATCGTACGTCAAGCGCGGGAACGGCGGCTTCACCAATTCCAGCTTGGCCGTATCGCGCTCAAGGCGGCCGAGCTCGAGCCGGCAGCGAGCGAGCACGGACTGCACAAGGTGCGACACATACTCTTCTTGCAGCCGCAAGTTGTCCTCAAACTCATAAAACGCCATTTCGGGCTCAACCATCCAAAACTCGATCAGATGGCGGCGCGTTTTCGATTTTTCGGCGCGAAACGTCGGACCAAAGGAAAACACTTTGCCGAGCGCCATGGCGGCCGCTTCCATATAAAGCTGGCCGCTTTGCGATAAATACGCGTCTTCTTCAAAATATCTCGTATGGAACAGCTCGGTCGTTCCTTCCGGCGCGCTGCCGGTCAAAATCGGGGCATCGACCTTAACGAAGCCGCGGTCATTGAAAAATTCATACGTCGCACGGATGATCTCGTTGCGAACTTTCATGATCGCGTGCTGGCGCCGCGACCGCAGCCAAAGGTGGCGATGGTCCATCAAAAATTCAACGCCGTGCTCCTTAGGCGTAATCGGGTAGTCGACCGCTTCATGAATGACTTGCAAATCGGAAACCGATAGTTCATAGCCGAACGGAGAGCGCTCATCGATGCGCACCGTGCCGGTCACATAGAGCGACGTTTCCTGCGTCAGCGCTTTTGCCCGCTGAAACACTTCTTCGGAAACATTGGCTTTTTCCACCACCGCTTGAATAAAGCCCGTTCCATCACGCAGCTGCAAAAAAGCAATTTTTCCGCTCGAGCGCTTGTTCGCCAGCCAAGCGCCGATCGTCACTTGTTGTCCGACGTATTGATTCACTTCCGCAATCGTTGTCGTTTTCACGTATCCATTCCCTTCCTTTCCTCTTATCGCCTTGTCCGTGCGTTTGCCCTCATGATGCCGCCCCGCCGCGACAATTCGCCCCCTAGCTGAAGCGCGGAAAAAGCGGCTTTGCTTCAAGCAAAGCCGTCTTTCCATTGCCTAGCGGCCAAAGAGGCGGGCGGATCGCTGTTACGCGCGCGCTTCCATAAAGCGGCGAATGCGTTCGATGGCGGTTTCCAACGCCTCTAACGAAGTCGCATAGGAGAGGCGAACGTTGTCCGGCGCCCCAAATCCTGAACCCGGCACAAGGGCCACTTTCGCTTCTTCGAGCAGGGCGGCGACAAGGTCATCAACCGTGCGGCAGCCCGCCATCGCGGCCGCTTGGCGAGCGTTCGGAAACAAGTAAAACGCCCCTTGCGGCTTCAGGCACGTAAAGCCCGGAATTTGCACGAGTTTGTCGTAGATGATATGAAGGCGCTGTTCAAACGCCTGGCGCATTTGTTCCACCGGCTCCTGTGGGCCGCTGTAAGCAGCGATCGCCGCGTATTGGGCGATCGAGGTCGGGTTGGACGTGCTATGGCTGGCCAAATCGGTCATCGCCCGAATGATCTCTTTCGGCCCCGCCGCGTAGCCAATGCGCCAGCCTGTCATCGAGTGCGATTTCGACAAGCCGTTGATAATGACCGTCTGTGCCTTTAACTCCGGCGACAGTTCGGCGATCGACACATGCTTTGCCCCACCGTAAATGAGTTTTTCGTAAATTTCATCGGAGACGATCAGCACCCCATGCTCCAAGCAAATGTCGCCGAGCGCTTTTAATTCTTCGGCCGTGTAAATCATGCCGGTCGGATTGCTCGGCGAGTTGATGATGACCGCTTTCGTCCGCGGCGTGATCGCCTCTTTCAGCTGCTCCGGCGTCATTTTAAAGCCGTTTTCCTCCCGTCCCTCCACATAGACGGGAACGCCGCCCGCCAGCTTCACCTGTTCCGGATAGCTCACCCAATACGGGGTGGGGATAATGACTTCGTCGCCTTCGTCCAACAGCACTTGAAACAGCGTGTACAGCGCATGTTTCGCCCCGACGCATACGATCACTTCGGCCGGTTCATAATCGAGCCCTTGGTCGCGAGCGAACTTTTTGATAATTTCCGCTTTCAACGCTGGCAGTCCGCCCGAGGGCGTATATTTCGTATGCCCTTCGTTCATGGCCTGAATGGCGGCCTCGATGATGTGCTGCGGCGTGTTGAAATCCGGTTCGCCGGCTCCTAAGCCGATCACATCGTGCCCGGCCGCTTTCAGTTCTTTTGCTTTCGCCGTAATCGCCAGTGTTGCCGACGGCGTCAGCGCCGCTACCCGTTTTGCCAATTTCATCGCTTCTTCCCCCTCACATCGTCATCGTTGAAAGCTGTACCTTTTCAAAAAAGAGCCGTCGGTGAAGTGCAAATAGTAAAACGAGTATCTTCCCTCGTCGTCCATATAGGTCAACTCCCAAACCGGCACGCCTTTTTCCATGCCGAGCGTGGCGTCAATCACCTGCTGCGGGTGGCGTTCGCGCCGCAAAATGGCGCGCGCCTCCGCCTCGCTGATGCCGCTATCTGCTCGCCGAACGACGACATCCCCGCTTTTTTCTGGCACCCACACGACGAGATCTTCCCCTCGCTTCGCGCGGCCGATGAATACGGTGTATGCTTCATCGCCATAATATGTATAGACTTTCTTGATCTCGACAAGCTCCGCCGCTTCCTTTGCCCGCTCCAAGGCGCGCGCGACCATCGCGCGCTTGGGCGCCAACGCTTCGCTATAAATGGACCACGTCTGCCACACGAGAACGGCAAAAAAAAGCAATAGAAGCCATCCCCACTTTTTCATGGCCGATCACGTCCGGTAAATGGTAAAAACGGCTTGACGCTTGTCGTTTTCATCCAAAGCGAGGCCGAACATCAAATTGTCGCGCTTGAGCGTCCGGTTCAGGCAATCGACGATCTTGTACAAGTCCTCGGAATGCTGAATTTTGACGGTGGCGAGCACTTCGATTTTGCTTTCCATTTTCGTCGCTTCCTCCTGTGCGGCGCAAATTTTGTTACTTATACAGACGGGCGGCTCCGGCAACAATACAAATACAGCAGCCGCAAACGTCACACCGGTTGCGCGTCTTCGCCTTTTGCGGCCAGCCGACATGGCGGAGACGCCTGTTTGGCACCTTGTGCTTCTTCCCTATTATAGCAGGTTTGTCCGACCATTTCATAACAAATTTGCCCGCCTACACCGCCAACGCAAATTTGCCTCGTTCCCGCCCCGCCTTTGCGCGGGGCTTCTTGCTTTGCGCTCTGTTTGGCGAGTGGACGCCATCTTTAGATTGCGCCGTTTCCCTCCTCTTTATGAGAAAAAGACGGGCGAAACCGCTCTTCCTCCATCCCCCCTCCGCCGTTTTCCCAAGCTCATCATTTTTTCAAGAACGCTAAAAAGCCGCGCCGGCCTTATGCCAGCCAGTCTTCCGCCGCCTCGAGCAGCGCGGCAAGCGGCCCTTCGTGCACCGGAAGCGGCGGCAAGGAAGCCAAAAAATCGGCCCCGTAGGAAGCGGTCAGCAACCGGCGGTCAAGCACAAACACCGCCCCTTTATCGCGTTCCGTGCGAATCAGGCGGCCGAATCCTTGGCGAAAGCGAAGCACCGCCTCGGGAAGCGAGAGCCGAGCAAACGGATCGCCCCCCGCGGCGCGAATCCGTTCACTTTTTGCCGCCGCCACCGGATCCTCAGGAGAGGCAAACGGCAGACGAGCGATGACGAGGGCGGCGAGCGCCGGCCCCGGCAAATCGACCCCCTCCCAAAAGCTGCTCGTTCCCAGCAACACCGCTTGATCAAATTGCAAAAATGTCCGCAAAAGTTTCGTCGGGCTGCCGCTTTGCACTCCTTGGGCGATCAGCACGAACGGCTCGTTTCCCTCCTCGGCCTTGAGCGCTTCAGCGGTCAGCTTCAGCAATTCATAGGAAGGAAACAGCACAAGCATCCGCCGGCCGAGGCGGCGCGCGATCGCAACGATGGCCGCGGCGGCCGCTTCCGCGTACCGTTCCAGCGGCACGGCTGACACAAGCGGCAGATCGGTCGGCACAAAGAGCGCCGCCTGTTCCTCATAGCGAAACGGAGCTGGAAACGAGCGGCAAAGCGGATAAAATTCTTCGAGGCCGAGCCGCGCCGCCATGTAGCTGAACTGACCGCGCACCGTGAGCGTCGCCGAAGTCAATATGACGCTCCGCTTGTTCATAAACAACCGGTCCGCGAAAAAAGCGGAGAGATCGACCGGCTGCGCATAAAGACGGACGGCGTTCGCCGCCCCCTTTTCGTCCGCTTCCATCCAGCGCACGACTCCTTCCTCGGTTTCTGTCAGCAACCGAACGAGGGCGGCGATGTGCCGGCGAAGCGCGGCCATATCAGCCGAGAACGAGACGGGCAGCGCCATCGTCTCGTTCTCGGTCGCCAACAGCGGTTGGACCGCCGCTGCCAGCGCCGCTATCGCATCGCGGAGACGCCAACACAACTCGACGGCCGCCTCCCATGTTTGTCCGCGCTCATCGGCCGGGGAAAAACGATAACGGCAACGCCCGGCTCTGGCTGGCTGTTTTGCCAGCGCGTAGCGGCGCAACAGCCGAAACAGCTCATCCCCTTCAAACTGCAGCTCCTCAAGAAGCCGTTGGCAACGGGCAAGCGTCGCTCGCGCCTCGCAACGCTGCTCCTCTTCCCTTCGCTTCGCCATCGTTTGCGCGAGTTTCGCCGTCAGGAAGCGAAACGATACGTAGTCGACCCGCTCGCCAAAATGACGGGCCGCCGCGTCTTCCAGCCGATGCGCTTCGTCGATGACAAGATAGCGAAACGGCGGGAAAAGCGGCCGAGGAGCCGTCAAATCATGAAGCAAAAAAGCATGATTCGTGATGATGAGATCAGCCTCTTCAGCCCGTCTTTTCGCTGCGGCGAAAAAATGGTGCCGCCCACCCTCTTCCTCTTCTCCAATGGCAAGGTCCGCTAACAGCATCCGGGCGCCGGATGGAACGTTCAACTCATCCAAATCGCCGCTCTCCGTCTCCAGCAGCCAAACGAGCAGCTGACATTTCAAAAGGACGGCATCGTATGGATCGGACGGCTCGGCTAAAAACGAAGCAAACTTCTCGATGGAGAGGTAGTTTTGTTTCCCTTTCAGCACGGCCACGCGAAGCGGAAACGGCACCACTTCTCGCAGCACCGGCACATCGCGGCGGATAAGCTGCTCTTGCAGCTGGATCGTATTGGTGCTGATGACGACCCGCTCTTGCCGCTCACCGGCGAAAAAAGCGGCTGGAATCAAGTAAGCGAGCGATTTGCCAAGCCCGGTCCCTGCCTCCATCATGGCGTGCTGAGATGTCGACAGCGCCTCATAGACGAGCCGCATCATCTCCCACTGCGTCGGACGCCGCTTGTAACCGGGAAGCGGCAACGGCGGCTCCTGTTCAGAGAAGGCGGCGAACGAAGCGGCCACAGCCCCCTTTTCTTTTTCCGGGCGCGCTGGGGCCGGCCGTTTCAGAGCGATGCCGCCATGCATGACAAATGGTTGGTCGTTCGGCGCTTCTCGCTGTTTTTCCGCGATCAGCGCATCAAGAAGCAAGTAAATGTCGCTCTTGAGGCGGCGGGCGAGGCGCCGCAGCTGTTCGAGCGTCACGAGCGGCAGGCGGCCAAGCCGCTCAAGCAAAGCGAGCAGCAGCTTGGCGGTCACTTCGGCATCGCTGTCCGCCTGATGGGGGCGATCATGGCGGAGGCCGAGCTGCCTCGCCAAGTCGCTGAGTTTGTAACTTTCCGCCGTTGGCAGCACGATGCGGGCGAGCTCCACCGTGTCAATCGTCGGGCCGGTGAACGGGGGGCGACCGGCCCGTTCTAGCTCAGCCTGCAAAAACGGCAAATCGAAATCGACGTTGTGGGCGACAAAATACGCATCATCCATCATGGCCGCGATCTCGCCCGCCTTGTCGGCAAACAGCGGCGCCCCTTCCACCGTCTCTTCGTTAATGTTTGTCAGCTGCTGGACGAACAAAGGAATCGGCTGTTCCGGGTTAAAAAAACTGGAAAACCGCTCAACGATCAAGCCGTTTTCCACAACCGCCATGCCGAGCTGAATGATCCGATCTCCTTTTTTCGGCCCATTTCCAGTTGTTTCTAGATCAATAATGACAAAGCGGGTGGCCATTTTCATCACCTCAAAACGAAAAGGGGCGGAAAGCCCCCTTTATAAAATCGTATGTGCCGGCTCTTCAGCAATTAGCTGGACAATTCGGTTGTTTTCATCCATAATCGCAATTTTCGGCCGGTGTTTAGACACTTTGTCCTCGGGAACAAGCGCATACGAAATGACGATAATGACATCCCCTTTTTGCACGAGACGGGCGGCGGCGCCGTTTAGACAGAAGACGCCGCTGCCCCGCTCGCCGGGGATGATGTATGTTTCAAAACGGGCTCCATTATTATTGTTGACCACTTGCACTTTTTCATTAGCTACCATGCCGACGGCATCCAAAATATCTTCGTCGATCGTAATGCTGCCGACGTAATCCAAATTCGCTTCCGTCACGCGGGCGCGGTGAATTTTCGCGTTCATGAGCGTGCGAAACATGGGTGATCCCCCCTTACTCCTCTTGTCTTGGCGCCTTGGGCAGCTCAAGGATGAGATTGTCAATCAGCCGGGCGCTCGCAAACCGGACGGCGATGGCGATAATGACGGTGCCCTCTAACACCGCCAACGGCGCCAAGTCCGGATATGAGCATACGTCCACATAGTCGATCTCCGCGTTCGTATGGGCTTCAATCTGTTCGCGGACGAGGCGACGAATGGCGGCCGCGCTCCGTTCCCCGCCCTCAACAGCCGCCGCTGCGGCCTGGAGCGCTTGATAGAGCGCCGGCGCCTCACGCCGTTCCTGCGGGGACAAATAGACGTTGCGCGAGCTTTTTGCCAGCCCGTCGGCCTCGCGCACCGTCGGCACCGGCACGAGCTCAATCGGAAAATTGAAATCGCGAATGAGGCCGTCAACAACCGCCACTTGCTGGGCGTCTTTCCTGCCAAAGTAGGCGCGGTCAGGCATGACGATGTTAAACAGCTTGATAAGCACCGTCGCCACCCCGTCGAAATGCCCGGGCCGCGACCGTCCGCACAATACATCGGTGCGCGCTTTCACGACGGCCTGCACCGTGAGCGGCCCCGGATACATTTCCCCCGCCTCTGGGTGAAAGAGCACGTCGGCTCCGTGCTGTTCAGCGATGCGCCGGTCGCGGGCGAAATCGCGCGGATAACGGGCAAAATCTTCATTTGGGCCGAACTGAAGCGGGTTGACGAAAATGCTGACAACGACTACGTCATTCTCTTCCCGCGCCCTGTCGATGAGGGCGGCATGTCCTTCGTGCAAATAGCCCATCGTCGGGACGAATCCGATCGTTTTTCCTTCGCGGCGGCATCGGCGCATGAGCGCCTGCATGTCAAGAATGCGGTCGATGATGATCATGATGATGTTCCTCCGTATAACGCTACCCATTCTTCTTCCTTCATCGTAAACGTATGCGCCGGCTCCGGGAATTGGCGCAGCTTAACCTCCGCGGCGTAGTGGGCCAACGCCGCGACGATCGTTTCTTGGATGGAGGCGTACGGTTTGACAAACTTTGGCACGCGGCTGACCCCATAGCCAAGCAAGTCATGGTAGACGAGCACTTGCCCGTCGACATCGGCCCCAGCGCCGATGCCGATGACAGGAATCGCCAGCTCGCGCGCAACCGCCGCGCCGAGCTGCTTCGGCACGCACTCCAAGACGAGGGCCATCGCTCCCGCCTGCTCGCACCGCTTGGCATCCTCGAGCAGTTTTTTGGCGCTTTCCGCGTCTTTGCCTTGCACTTTGTAGCCGCCAAGCACGCCCACGGACTGCGGCGTCAGCCCAAGATGGGCGACGACCGGCACCCCGGCTTTCGTCAAGGCGGCGATGACATCGACGACTTCATCCGCCCCCTCGACTTTGACGGCGTTCGCCCCCGACTCTTGCATGATGCGCCGAGCATTGTGCAGCGCCTCCGCTCTCGATGTGTGGTACGACATAAACGGCATGTCGGTGACGATAAACGTATTCGGCGCACCGCGGCGGACCGCTTTCGTGTGATGAATCATGTCATCGACCGTCACCGGGATCGTCGAGTCGTAGCCGAGCACGACCATGCCGAGTGAGTCGCCGACCAAAATCATGTCGACTCCCGCTTGCTCAGCGAGCTTCGCCGCTGGAAAGTCATAGGCGGTCACCATGACAATCGGCTCGCTCTCCTGTTTCATGCGCAAGAAATCGGCTTTCGTTTTCACGTTCGTTCCCTCCTCTTTTCGCTGCAGAGGAGATGAACCGCCCGAAAGAAAGCGTCCTTCTTTCCGCCTTGAGAAAGAAGGACGCTGCTCAACCGCCGTCGGCCCCGTTCATCCCTCTGTCCCAGTCCTTCCTGCAAGGATCAAGGCAGATCTTTTCGTTGCTTCTTTTTTCATTCACGTCGCCATATCCGGTGCAGTTCTTTTCGACAAAGATACTGCCCTTTTCCTCACTTTGCATTTTAACAAAATTGTCACAATTTTTCTAGTGGCAATTACAGTTGAATGTCGGCTGAATGAATGTAATGAATCGTGTTTTGCTCATCTTCCAAGATGAGCAGCCCATCATCGGTGATACCGCGGGCGATGCCGCGCATCACCCCGCCCAACGTCCGGGCCGTCACCGGCTTGCCGATCGAAACGGCGTATCCTTCCCAAAGAAGCTTGATCGGTCGGAACCCGTGCGTCAAGTATTGGCGGTACAAGCGTTCCAGCCGGAACAAAATGTCTTGGATGAGCCGCGCCCGTTTGATGGGCTTCCCCTTTTCGATGGCGAGCGAGGTGGCGATGGCGCGGATGTCCTCGGGAAATTGCTCGCTCGTCTGATTGACGTTGATGCCGATGCCGATGATCACCGAATGGACGCGATCCGGATCGGCCTGCAGCTCGGTTAAAATGCCGACGCATTTTTTGCCGCCAAGCAAAATGTCGTTTGGCCATTTAATGTCCGGGACGAGGCCGGTCACTTCTTGAATGGCCTGGCTGATGGCGACAGCCGCAAGCAAGGTCAGCTGCGGCGCCTGTTGCGGCGGGATGGGCGGGCGCAAAATCAGGCTCATCCAAATGCCCGTTCCTTTTGGCGAAAACCATTTCCGGTCGAGGCGCCCACGTCCGGCTTTTTGCTCCTCAGCAACGACGAGCGTCCCTTCCGGCGCTCCTTCGTGGGCCAGCTTGGCCGCCACCCGCTGGGTCGAATCCACATCCTCGAAGGAATAAATCACTTGGCCAAACGTCTCCGTTTTTAAGCCGAGTTGGATTTCGTTCGCCGTCACTTTGTCCGGAGTGCTAACGATCCGGTAGCCGAGGCGGCGCACCGCTTCGAGCTCAAATCCTTCCTTGCGCAGCTCCTCGATATGCTTCCACACCGCCGCGCGCGAGCAGCCGAGCCGTTCGCTAATTTTTTGTCCGGATAAAAACTCGCCGTTTGCCTCGGCAAACAGTTCTAACAGCCGTTTCCTTGTGTCCGATTGCGCTCCGTGAGCCATGCGTGAATCCGCTCCTTCTCGTTTTCAACTTCACCGTTGACGACCGCCCGCCATATGGCGTAAAGCGTCTCTTTCACCCACGGGCCGGCCGGCTTTCCGATCCACTGAATGACCTCTTTGCCGCTCACCGCGAGTTCCGCTTTCGTTTTGATGGGCAAAGCGGCAAAGCGGCGGCGCAGCTCATCATGCGATGAATCGGGCGGTGTGCCGGTGTAGGCGGCGCGCACTGTCTCAACGGAAAGCGCGCGCTTGAGGCCAGCCAAAAACAGCCGCTCATTCGTCCATTCGTCTGAATGGGGAACGGCCTCGAGCGCCGACAAGATCGCGCCGGTTTCGTCCATCACTTTGTTCGGCAGCTTCCATGCCCGCAAAAACGGCCGGCTTTCCGTGATGTCAAGCGCTCGGCACAACAGCGCCCACCGCTCTTCGCGCGCTGTGAGCCATCCCCAGCGGTACGCCGCCGCCCGGCGCACTCCCTCCTCTTTTCCAACGAGACCTGGCAAATACGCGCACAATCCGGTTTCCGCCAACAGCGACAACGCTTCGCCGGCAAACGGGCCGGCGAGCAGTTTTTCCATCTCCATGGTCATCCGCTCCACGGAAATATGGGCAAGAAGCGGGGCATTGTCTATGACCGCCCGCTTCGTTTCCGGCGCGAGGGAAAAACCGAGCTGGCTGACAAATCGAATCGCTCGCATCATGCGGAGCGCATCTTCGCGAAACCGCTCTTCGGCCTTTCCCACCGTGCGAATGAGCCGCCGCGCAATCGCCTCCCGTCCCGCAAACGGATCGATAACGGTCCCGTTTTCGTCCATGGCGATGGCGTTCATCGTAAAGTCGCGCCGCTTTAAATCTTCTTCCAGCGAACGGACGAACGTCACCGATTCGGGGCGGCGGTAATCTTCGTAATCCCCGTCCGTGCGAAATGTCGTCACTTCATACGCTGTTCCTTCATGGACGACGACGACCGTACCATGCTTGGAGCCGACGTCGATCGTTTTCGGAAATATGGCCATCACTTCTTCAGGACGGGCGCTCGTCGCAATGTCGACATCGCCGATCGCACGCCCGATCAAGAGGTCGCGCACGGCGCCGCCGACGAAATACGCTTCATAGCCATGTTGCTTCAGCTGTCGGATAATGCCAAGCGCCTGCCGGAACGGCGGTTTCATCGTCTCACCTTCCTTGCTGCCAGCGAAGCGTACAGCTGCTCATACTGCCCGACGATATCGGACGAACGGAATTTGCGCTCGACGGCCTGCACCGCCCGCTTCGCCATCTCGGCGTGCAGGCGGCGGTCGGTCAGCAGCGCCAGCGCCTTCCTCCCCGCCTCTTTTACATCGCCAAGCGGGCATAAAAATCCGCTTTGGCCGTCATCGATCACTTCCGGAATGCCGCCAATCGCCGTGCCGATGCACGGGACGCCGCACGCCATCGCCTCGAGCAGAACGAGGCCAAAGCTTTCTTTTTCCGACAGCAGCATCATCACATCGCTGATCGAATACAGCTCGTCCAGCTTGTCTTGTTTGCCTAAAAAACGGACTTCATTCTGTAAGCCCAGCTCTTTGACAAGCCGGCAGACGACGGTCATTTCCGGCCCATCGCCGACAAACAAAAGCTTGGCCGGCACGTGACGGCGAATGATGGCAAAGGCGCGCACCACATCGGGGACGCGCTTCACTTTGCGGAAATTGGAGACGTGAATCACGACGCGCTCCTGCTCGCCGATGCCGTATTCGCGCCGCAAATGGCCGGCTTCCCGGCGCTGGTAGACGCGCTCGTCGACAAAATTGTACACCGTTTGGATCGGTTTTTGCACATCGAGCAGTTCGTATGTTTGGCGGACGAGAGCGTTTGATACAGCCGTGACCACATCGGACTGCTCAATGCCAAACTTGATCATATCAGAAAGCGACGGGTCATAGCCGAGCACTGTGATGTCCGTGCCGTGCAATGTCGTCACAATCGGCAATTCGCCCACCATTTGCCGCGCCAGCACGGCACAGACCGCATGCGGCACGGCGTAATGGGCATGAAGCACATCGAGCCGTTCCCGCTTCGCCACCTCGGCGATTTTGCTGGCCAACGCCAAATCGTACGGCGGATATTGAAAAACCGAATATTGGTTGACACTCACTTCATGGTAATAAATATTCCCGTATACTTTGCTGAGCCGAAACGGCATGCTCGATGAAATAAAATGGATCTCATGCCCACGCTCTGCCAGCAGCTTGCCAAGCTCGGTGGCGACGACCCCCGAGCCTCCGACCGTCGGATAACAGACAATTCCGATTTTCAGCTTCATCGCGCTCCCTCGAATAAGTCGAAAAGATGAATCGGTGCTTTGGACAAAAACCCTTCGGCATATGCCGCGCCAATTTGCTGGCCAAACCAGCGCTCGCGGCTTTCGATCATCTCGATGTAGTGGTTGGTCAGCGGGGTGTCGACCGATCCGGGCCGCTTTTCAAACTGGCTTCCGTAGGCGCGCAAACAGGCCCGCTTGTCGTCGATCGCCTCGCTAATATCGATGAGAAAGTGCGGGCGGCAAAAGGCATTGATCATATAGTAGTACACGGCGCGGACGCGGTGCGCCTCTCCCAGCTCGCCTGCGCCATAGCGGCGGATGCCGGCGGAAAAGACCGCCTCCTCAACGAGGCGGGCGCATCGCCCATGATCGGGATGGCGATCCTCCCAATACGGAGCGAATACGAGCTGCGGCCGATAACGGCGAATGACGGCGACTAGGCGGCGAATCGCCTCCTCATCATCGACATCAAGACCGCGGTCGGGCAGCCCGAGGTTGAGCCGTTCCGCTACGCCAAGCCGGCGCGCCGCTTCAGCCGCTTCGTTCTGCCGCTCGTCAACCGTGCCGTTTGATGACAGCTCGGCCTTCGTTAAATCGCAAATCACCGCGCGGTATCCGCGCCGCACATATTTGGCGATCGTCCCGCCCATGCCGATTTCAACGTCATCGGGATGGGCGCCAAACGCCAATAGATCACATGTTTCCACCATTGCGGTCACCTTTCTGTTTCCGATTCCTCCCCACTTTTCGCCCGACCGCGGACGATGTTGCGCCATGCCAAATCGCCGCGCTCCAACGCGCGAATGAGCAGCTCGGCCGTCCCGATGTTCGTCGCCAGCGGCACGGCGTAGACATCGCAAAGCCGCATCAGCGCGCTAATATCCGGTTCGTGCGGCTGGGCGGTGAGCGGATCTCGGAAAAAAATAACAATATCCATTTCATTGCGGGCGATCATCGCCCCGATTTCTTGATCGCCACCGTACGGCCCGGATTGGAAACGGTGAACCGAAAGACCGGTCGCCTCTTGAATGCGCAAGCCGGTCGTGCCGGTGGCGTACAGTTCGTGGTTCGCCAAAATCGGTGCATAGGCGGTCACAAACGCGACCATCTCCGCCTTTTTTTGGTCGTGAGCAATCAACGCGATTTTCATCTTGTCCTCTCCCCCGTTGGCGCTGTCCGCGCTAGTCTAAAATCTGTTCGAGCCCGTAGACGAGCGTATGTAAATGCATGACCGTTTCCACCGCCAGTTTCACTCCCGACATGAACGAACGGCGGTCGAAGGAATCATGGCGGATCGTCAACGTCTGTCCGTCGCCGCCGAACATCACTTCCTGATGCGCCACAAGCCCTGGCAGACGGACGCTGTGAATCGGAATGCCGGCGTACGCGGCACCGCGCGCACCGGCGAGCGTTTCCTTTTCATCCGGATGGCCTTGTTTTTTCTCCGGGCGCACTTCGGCGATGAGCTGCGCGGTTTTCAGCGCTGTTCCCGATGGGGCGTCAAGCTTTTGGTCGTGATGCAGCTCGATAATTTCCACATCGGTGAAATATTTGGCCGCCATGCGGGCGAACTTCATCATCAGCACCGCGCCAACGGCGAAGTTCGGGGCGATGATGGCGCCGAGCTCTTTTTCCTCAGCCAATTCGGTCAGCCGCTCGATCTCGTCCGGCGTAAATCCGGTCGTGCCGACGACCGGGCGAACGCCGTGGCGCAGCGCCAGCTCAGCATGCCGTTTTCCGGCTTCCGGCGTGGTCAAATCGATCAAGACATCCGGCTTCACTTCGGCAAAACAGCGAGCCGCATCAGTGTAAATCGGGGCGTCGACACCGGCAAATCCATCGATCTCCGCTAAATTTTGTCCGTCGTAACGACGGTCGATGACCGCGGCCAGTTCAAAATGGTCCGTTCTTTGCACAAGCGCCACCGCTTCACGGCCCATGCGGCCGCGCGGCCCGGCGATGACGATGCGAATCATTTCGCTTCCTCCTTCCGCGTCCAACGGTCACGGTCGCGGGTGCGGAACTTGTCCATCACCCGGTCGTGCGCCGCTTGCAAATCAATGCCAAGCGAATTGGCGAAGCAAATGAGCACAAACAGCAAATCGCCCAGCTCTTCTTCGATTGTTTTTTCTTGTTCGGTCGCCTTTTTCGGTTTTTCCCCGTAGTAGTGGTTCACCTCTCGCGCCAGTTCGCCGAGCTCTTCGGTCAGCCGCGCGAGCATGGCGAGCGGACAAAAATAGCCTTCCTGAAATTGGCTGATGTACTCGTCCACTTCTTGTTGCATCTGTTTCATCGTTTTCTCTTGCATCGCTCTCACCTCGTCTGCTTTCATGTTAGCGAAAAGCGGCGCATTTGACAAATGTTTTCGCCCGCTGTCCATTCCGTCCGTTTGCGCTCATCATTGCCTAGATGGATGAGTTCCTCTATAATTAAGGGCGCCGACTATTTTTGCGGACGGAGGGACGTTATGATTTTTGGACTCAAGATCAAAAACTGCGTATTTATTTTGCTTGGCGCCGCCATTTTCGCCTTCGGGCTCGTCCATTTCAACATGCAAAACAATTTGGCGGAAGGCGGATTTACCGGCATTACGCTTCTCCTTTATTTTTCGTCCGGTTTGGATCCGGCCATCACCAACTTGGCGCTCAACATCCCGGTCTTTTTCATCGGCTGGAAACTGCTCGGCCGTCAGACGTTTCTCTATACGATCATCGGCACGGTCGCCGTTTCTGTATTTTTGTCCATCTTTCAACGCTACATGATTCATATGCCGCTTCGCCATGATTTGACGCTCGCCGCCTTGTTCGCCGGCGTGTTCATCGGCGTCGGCCTCGGCATCATTTTTCGCTACGGCGGCACCACCGGGGGAGTGGATATCATCGCCCGCTTAGTCTATAAGTACAAAGGCATCAGCATGGGCAAAACGATGTTCGCCTTTGACGCCACGGTCATCACGTTGTCCCTTCTTTACTTATCATACCGGGAAGCGATGTATACGCTGGTCGCCGTCTTCATCGCCGCCCGGGTCATCGATTTTATCCAAGAAGGCGGGTACGCCGCGAAAGGAGCGACGATCATCTCCGACAAAAGCGAAGAGATCGCCAACCGGATTTTGACGGAGATGGAGCGCGGCGTCACCGTGCTCAAAGGGCGCGGCTCGTACACGAAGCGCGACCGTGACGTTTTGTATTGCGTCGTCGCCAAAAACGAACTGACGCGCTTGAAAAACGTCATTATGTCCGTCGATCCGCACGCGTTTGTCGCCGTCACCGACGTGCATGACGTGCTCGGCGAAGGGTTTACGCTCGACGAACAAAAACGGCCGCTCGAGCCATGAGCGAATCGGCCCTGTTCCCTTGATCAGCCATGCGGAAGGGGCCTTCCCGGCCGGCAAACCGGGTTCGCCGCGCCGAGCGAAAGCGGCGAACCCG
>NZ_LQYX01000040.1:26373-55088 GCF_001587475.1 Geobacillus sp. B4113_201601 | reverse complement strand
TCCCCCCCCCCGTCCAAAAAAAAACGGGGAGCATTCCCTTGAACCACCCGTTTATTCCTCGGGCTGCCGCGCCCGTTTTTCCTCTTTTTCCCCTTTGTATTTCCGCCAGCCGACGTACGTTAACGTCAACACGATCATTCCGCCGGTTGAAATCATAACCCAAATCAGCGACGGGTCGGCCTCGTCCTTTTTCACTCCGGCAAACAGCGCCCTAAGATCATGGCGCGCGGTCGAAAGCCGCTCGCGCCGCTTCGTTTCATCGGCTTGCCAAAACGCGGCGGCTTGCAGCGCTTCGAGATCGTCATCGACTTTTGTCGCCACTTCGGGCGGAACGTCAATTTTCACGCTCGGTTCGATCAACGTGTAGCGGTCAACCAGCTGGCGCACCGCAGCGGCATATGCCTCTTTTTCACCGCGCTCCGCCGCTTTTTCCATCGCCGCCAACGCCTCCATCACCGCCGGCTCCATCTCCGACCAAAGCGGCTGGTAAGTTGAATGGATGGCATCAACGACAAGGCGAAATTGGGTGACCGCCGCCACCTTGTCTTCCGCCGAAATCGGCGCGCTCATCGCCCTGACCGCCTGCTCGTGTGTCACGGTCACCGCTCGCAGTTCATCAGCTGATCTCAGTCGTTCCTTCGCCCCTAACGCGAAAAACCGTTCAGAGAAATAGCGGAGCACTTCTTGCGCTTCAGCGAAGCGCTCATTTTTGGCCAATTGCAGCGCCTCGTCGGAAATATCATCTAATTTTTCCCAATCGCTCCGTTGCCCCGCCGCATCGACGGACACCGACCATAAAAAAGCGAGCGACAACAGCAAGGCCAGCCCGATTCGTTTCATCATCGTCCCTCCTCCATTCACTACTACAATGTATGAAGGAGTGGACAAGAGTAGACCAGCCAAGTATCGTAAAGCGCCGCCCGTCTTTTCGCCGCAGCCCTCCGCGGCCGGCGGGACGGAGAGCTGCCCAACGCCGACTCAACAAAGAAAGCGGGAAAACCGATCCTCCCCTTTTCCATTAGCGAAACAAGCGGGTGGAGCGACATGGGACTTAGCTGGAAAAGTTGATCGTTCCTGCCGAAAGAACGACCGGAGCGTCACCTCCGCTAGGCGCCGCGATCGGACAGACAGAGCCGACGGCGCGGCTGACGGATGCCAAGCCAATACGCGCCGGCAAGGGAAGCAATGCTCAGCCAAAACGTGAAATAACCGATGACATCGGCGTAATTCGCCAACATCTGATAGCGCGGCATCATGCCGAAAACGTAGTCAATGATGTCATTATGCAGCGTCCAGACGGCAGCCAACGCCAAATGCGAGCAGCGGAACCGATAGAACGGAGCGTATACGATCCCTTCGACCGCCATCGCCCCGTGCGAGACAATGAGCAGCCAACCCGCCCAGTCAAGCGTGCCGGTGACCCGCCAGACGAGCACGTTCATGACGACCGCCCAAATGCCGTACTTGACGAGCGTCACCACGGCCAGCGCTTCGAACAGCGGCGCCCGCCGGCCGAGCAGCCAAGCGCCGAGGACGATGAGAAAAAAAAGACTCGCCGTTGGGCTGTCAGGCACAAACGGTAAAAACAAAGGGGGCGTATCGGCTAGCTGATACCTATACCAATAATATCCATATGCTGTGCCGGCAGCGTTAACGGCAAAGAGCAGCCAAACGACCGACCGGGAAGCGAGCAGCGCATAAAGCCATGCCATCATTCGCACCTCTCTTCGATTGGGCACGAGCACGAAAAAAGCTGACTAACGCGAGTCAGCTTTTCCGGACCGAACCTAATTATTTCGCTTTTAAACCGGCGATGAATTCAGACAACTTTTTCAGCTCTTCATCCGTCCCTTTAAATACGCCGGCTGGCATGTTCCCTTTTCCTTGCTTAGCAATTTTAGCAATTTCTTCTGGCTTTAAGCCGGTGCCGATGAGCGACGGACCAGCGCCGCCGGACAAGTTTTGCCCGTGACATGACGTACACGTATTCGCTTGGGCGATTTTATAACCTTCCGCGTTCGTATCAATTTTGACTTCAGCGCGGATTTTCCCTTGTTCAGCCGCTTTTTTCCAGTCGTGCGTGACGACCGCTTCCCATGTCAAATAAATCATCGCCGCCAACGTCAAGAGCATCATGCCTGTCGCCACCGGTCGCTTCCACGGACGGCGCTCCGGGCCGCGATCCAAAAACGGTGCCAACAACAATGCAGTAAACGCCAATCCTGGCATAATAATGGCGCCAACGACCGTATACGGACCAGACGCATATGAATATTTGAGCAATTGGTACAAGAACAAGAAATACCAGTCAGGCAGCGGCACATACGTCGTATCCGTCGGGTCGGCGATCCGCTCAAGCGGCGACGGATGGGCGACCGTCAAGCATAAAAACCCGATTAGGAAGACCGAACCGACAAGCCACTCTTTCAGCAGGAAGTTCGGCCAAAACGCTTCCGTTTTCCCGGGATATTCCGAATAATCCTTTGGGATATTCGGTTTTTTCACCGCGGGAACGCGGGAGTCGCCGACGAATTTCATTCCTTTTCCGCGATGCATTGCGTCGTTCCCTCCTTTTTTCTGTCACCTGCAAACGCTAGGCCGACCGGATCATAGCGGACCGGAAATGCCTTGTCTGCGGATCATTAAGAAGTGCGCTGCCATTAAGCCGAGCAATGCCGCCGGCAGGAAGAAGACATGAATGGCAAAGAAGCGTGTCAACGTTTGCGCGCCGACAATCTCCGGATCTCCAGCCAACAGCGTTTTGATCGCCGGACCGATAAGTGGAGTTGCTTCGGCAATTTTCAACCCTACTTTCGTCGCGAACAGCGCTTTCATATCCCACGGCAACAGGTAGCCGGTAAAGCCGAGCCCCATCATAACCATGAAAATTAATACGCCAACGATCCAGTTCATTTCGCGCGGCTTTTTATATGCCCCTTGGAAAAAGACGCGCAGCGTATGTAAAAACATCATGACGATGACCAAGCTCGCCCCCCAATGGTGCATGCCGCGCACGATTTGGCCGAACGCTACTTCGTTCTGCAAGTAATACACCGACTCCCACGCATTTTTAATATCCGGAACGTAGTACATCGTCAAAAACATGCCCGACAAAATTTGAATGACCGTAACAAAAAATGTCAGCCCGCCAAAACAATACACGAAGGCGGAAAAATGGTGGGCCGGGTTGACATGCTCCGGAACTTCGTGATCGGCAATATCCCGCCACAAAGGCGTAATATCCAAGCGCTCGTCCACCCAATCATACAGCTTGTTTAACACGCATTACGCCTCCCCTCTCGGTTTCGCCTTGCCCAAGTACAGCTTCCCGTCTTTCACTTTGTACTCGTAGCGGTCAAGCGGCGCCTGCGGCGGTGTCCCCGGAATGTTGGTGCCGTCCTTCGTATAGCGCCCGTAGTGGCACGGACAGAAAAACTGGTTCGGATGCTCTTTGTCCGTATTCCAGTCGACCGTACAGCCAAGGTGTTTGCAGATCGGCGACAAGGCGACGATGTTCCCTTTTCCATCCTTGTACACCCAAGCAGATCTTGGCTCTTCCGCTTCATACCAAGCGTCTTTCACCTTGACCTTGAAGTCGAAGCGCTTCGGCTCTGTCGTGATTTCCTTGACGTCAGCCACCGCGACCATACCCGTTCCCGCTTCGTCTTTCAAAAGCGGATCAAAAGCAAAGCGAAGCATCGGCATGAGCATTCCCGCGGCCATAAAGCCGCCGACGCCGGTCAACGTGTAGTTCAAAAACTGACGTCTCGTGACGCGATGTTTGTTGTCGCTCATCGTTTTCCCCCCTCTATGCAAGATCAAGTCCGCACCGGACGATTGTATGTATAACACATATGGAAAACTAGGACATTCTAATGATAGCGCAATCGTCGGGCAAGGTCAATATCGCAGCTGGCAAAACGTCCGACTGTCGTGTTTACTCTTGCGCCCAGCGGCCGACAAGAAAGCGGAGCAACCCGGTGGCCTGCTCTCTAATGAGCTCATGCTTGTACGATGCCTCCATGCTTGCGAGCGGAACGGACGGAACGAACCAAACGCGGTCGGCTTCGTCCCCCTCTTGCCACGAACGATCGCATGTCACATAGACGGAATGCGCCATTCCTTCCCGCCCAAGCCGCCTTGTCCAATCGGAAAGCCGTTCGCGAAGCACGGAGCGCGGTTCATCGACAAAATATACAAACGGCGGCAATAAAAACACCCGCCCGCGGAGCTGCCGCTCGGCCTCAGCGGCGACAAGCCCGACCAGCTCCCCGCCGGAGGCGAGCCGTTTCGCCTCTTGGTCAAAGGCCAGCGGCAGGAGCGGAACGAGCGCCGTATCGACGTACCCGCGCTCCTTTTCATACACGTTGACGTCTTCACTGATCCATTTCATATGTGCTCCCCTCTGTCCGAAAAGTGGATTTCTTGTTATCAACATATCACATTTTTCGGCAAAAGAAAAACCTTGCCGATGGCAAGGTGCTACAGTTGATTCAACTCGTCCGTCAGGCGGCGGAACGCCTCTTCATCGCGGCGGTCGAGCGCTTCATCGATCCATTTCATGAGCCGATCGCGCCGAAACTCGTAAATGGACCGCTCCAAAAACTGTTCGGCTAGGCGCTGGTCGTTTTCGCTCACCTGTGCCTGCCTCGGCGCGTACGGGTTTTCCTCAAGGACGGCAACGTATTGCGGTGAGTGAAAAGAAGCGCGAAAATTGAGCTGAATGTAAATATCTTCGTCGCGGTTCAGCCGAATGTCATGAAACGACTTTTCCGCATCGGTCGTCATCACATTGCCTTTATAAAACCGAAACGGCACATCGTCAACGCAATGGGTCGACATCACGATGCCGCGCGGGCAATATTGGGCGTTCTCGACGAAATGCACCTTTTGCATCAGCTGGTCATGGCTCATCAAATAGTTCAAAATCCAAACACACTCGCGCCGCTTCAACTGGTAATGGCTTAAAAACCACCGGATAAACTCCTTTTTTTCATTGACGGACACGTGTGTCATTGTGCGCTTCCCCCTCGATCGGTTTCCAAAAAAGAGGTTGGGCCACCGCTTCTCCCCTACTCCTCCAGATCCAACAGAACGTCAGCCGCCTCAGTGTGCGTTGGGTCGAGGCGAACGATTTGTTGAAATATTTCTCTCGCCGCCGCTCGATTTCCTTCTTCGATGAGAAAATATCCATACTCTTCGAGAAAATCGATGTCGTGTTTAAAGAAATTATATGCCTCATTGTAATGGTTTAATGCATCTTCATACCGCTCAAGCCGGTGTTTGGCGCGCCCTAAATCCCATTCGAACTGCGGGTCGTACTCACCGTCGGCCATCGCCCCTTCCAACAGCGACACGACCTCCTCATAGCGCTGTTCGTTTCGCCAAAGCGCCGATAAAACGGTGAGCGCCTCGATGTAGCCCCCATCGATCTCAAGCGCTTTTTTCAAGTGTTCCTCCGCTTCCTCCGGCTTGTTGAGCTTGAGCGCCAGTTTGCCGGCGTAAAGGCGGAGCTCTTTATTCCATTCATCGACGCCGATGCCCTCAAGCGCCGTCTCATAGCTCTCAACAAGCCGCCCTTCCTGTTCATACGCTTTCGCTAGGTGAAGGTAAAGCGGGCTGTAGTCGGGGTCGAGCGCCTTTAAGGCGCTAAACTGCTCGATGGCCGTTTGCGCATAGCCGGCCTGCAAGGCGGTGAACCCATAAGCGAACAACGTCCGGCTGTCCGTTTTTTCCCGAAGCGCCTCTTGATAATACGAAAGCGCGGCTTCGAATTCGCCTGAGCGGCTGAGCGCCTCAGCGATTCGCTCGGCGATCAAGACGCCGGCCAGCTCCGTTCCTGTTTTCCGCACTTGCTCATAAAGCGGCACGCTTCTCGCGTACTCGCCTTGGGAAAAATAGAGCTCAGCGAGCGCCAATGGCACGATTGGCTCATGAGGCGCTTTTTCATAGGCTTGGCGCAACTTTCGCTCGCTCACTTCCGTCAGCCCTTGCATTTCGTACAAATCGGCAGCCAGCAAGCAGGCGCGCACGAATTGCGGATCGTCCTCGCCAATCTCTGCCAAAATGGCAAGCGCATCGTCTTCCGCTTCCAATTCCGTATACACTTCAGCCAAAAACAGGCGAATATCGCCATCATCCGGGTAGCGGGCGGCAAGCTCTTCAAGCAGCTCTTTCGCTTCTTCCGGCATCCCTAAGCCGTACAAATAGTCGGCAAGCGCATACTTTTCCTCATCATTTCCGTATTGTTTCACCTTCGGCACGAGCGCCAGCGCTTGATCGATGTGGCCGTTTTCCACAAGCCGAATGATCTGTTCGACGCGTGTCATGCTTCGTCAGCCCTCTCCTGCAGCAAGGAGCGCGAATCCGCTTCGGTCTGAGACCCCTTGCTTGTTCAAATTATGTACCGTTCCAACCGGAACATCCATTATCATAATCGACAACGGCCGTTTCGGCAACCAAACCGCTCACCGATCGCTATTGGCCCGCCGTGTATCCGCTTTCAAAAAAAAGAAGTGGAGAAACCCGCCCTCTCATTGACAACATATGAGGGAACAGCGCCAAATAGAACCGCCCGCCCGCTCGAGGCGGGGGGCGGTCACAACAAGGAACGAAGATCGGCAAAAAACGTTGGGTAAGAGACGGCGACCGCCTCTTTCCGGTTAAGGCGGACCCGGCCTTTCGTGATGCAGGCAGCAATGGCGAGCATCATGCCGATCCGATGATCGCCGTGGCTGTCGACTACAGCGTCATCGGCCACCAGCGGCGTTTTCCCGCGGATGATCATGCCGTCATCGGTCGCTTCAATGTCGGCGCCAAGCTTTTTCAGCTCGGCCACGACCGTATCGATCCGATTCGTTTCTTTCACCTTCAGCTCAGCAGCATCGCGAATGACCGTCGTCCCTTCCGCTTGCGTCGCGAGCAGAGCGATGATCGGGATTTCATCGATCAATCTTGGAATCAGATCGCCGCCAATATCGACCGCCCGCAGTGTTGACGTGCGGACCGTTATGTCGGCAACCGGCTCGGTCTCCTCGTTGCGGACGTTGTCAATGGCGAGATCCGCGCCCATTTGCGCAAGCACGTCGAGGATGCCGGTCCGCGTCGGATTGAAGCCGACGTTTTTCAGCGTAATTTCACTGTTTGGCACAATGGCGCCGGCGACCAAGAAAAAGGCGGCCGATGAAATGTCGCCGGGAACGTAAACGCGCGTCCCCTCTAAGCGCTGCGGACCCGCTATGGAGACGGTGAAGCCGGCAACGTCGACCCCGCCTCCAAACAGCCGAATCATCCGCTCCGTATGGTCGCGCGAACGGTGCGGTTCCGTAACCGATGTCACGCCGTCTGTGAACAAGCCGGCAAGCAAGACGGCCGATTTCACTTGGGCGCTGGCCACCGGCGAAGCGTAATGAATGGGGCGGAGCGCGCCGCCGCGAACGGAAAGCGGCGTATAATTGCCGCCCTCGCGCCCGTCAATGTGCGCCCCCATCTCGCGCAGCGGCTTCGTCACCCGGCCCATCGGCCGCCTGGCGATCGATTCATCGCCGACCAAGCAGGCGTGAAACGGCTGGCCGGCCAAAATGCCGAGCAAAAGGCGCGCCGTCGTCCCGGAGTTGCCGACATCGAGCACCGCGGCCGGCTCGCGCAACCCGCCGGGGCCGACTCCTTCGACAACGACGGTCGTCCCGTCTTGGCGAATGTCAACGCCGAGTTTGCGGAAACAATCGATGGTGCTCAAACAATCCGCTCCGGGCAAAAAGTGTTCGATTACCGTCCGCCCGGAAGCAAGCGCGCCAAGCATGACGGCGCGATGGGAAACCGACTTGTCGCCGGGCACTTCAATCGCGCCCCGGAGCGCTGAGACGTTCGTTGGCAGCTGCATCAAAACCCCTCCACTATCTTTCATCGTTGCCTTGATCGGCGGCATCGCGCTATCCCTCATAGGCGGCATAGCTCGTATGTTGGGCGAGGCACGCTTTCGCCCGCGCCCGATCCTCCTCGCTTTGAAAGCTGAGACGAAGCACGCCGTAAATTTCTTCGCGCGTTTCAATAATGCGAATGTTGGTGATGCTGATGTTTTCCTTCGCCAAGTAGCCGGTCACCTCGGAAATGACGCCCGGATAATCCGGCACATCGACGTACAGATCATAGAAGGACGGGATCGCCCCTTTCGTGCGCGCCGGCAGCCCGTCGCGAAATTGCTTGGCTTCTAGAAAGTAATGGTAAATGGCCGGGCTGTTTTCTTCTTCGACAAAGGAACGCAACTTTTCCATCTCCGCCATCCATCGGTCAAACAACGTCAGCATCTCCTGCTTATTATGGATCAAGATATCGCGCCACATTTCCGGATTGCTCGACGCAATGCGGGTGATATCGCGAAAGCCACCGGCCGCCAGCCGGCTGACAAGCGCATTTTCACACTCGTACTCGCGCGCCTGATGGACAAGGCTCGCCGCGATCAAATGCGGAAAATGGCTGATGACCCCGGTGATGCGGTCATGTTCCTCGGGCGTCAAGATGACGAACTGGGCCTTCGTTCCGGAAAGCCATCGTTTCAGAATTTCGACCCGCTGCACCGCCACCTCTTCAGTCGGCGTCAAAATGTAAAACGCATTTTCGAACAGATGAGCTCTAGCCGCCGCCACCCCGCTTTTATGCGATCCGGCCATCGGGTGGCCGCCGATGAAAGCTACGCCGCACTCAAGCAGGCGGCGCGCCCGTTCGACGATGCGCCGCTTTGTGCTGCCTACATCCGTCACAATGACGCCCGGCTTCAGCCGCTCAAGCGGCAGCGAGGAGAGCAGCGCCTCTGTCTGCATGACCGGGGCGGCCAAAACGATCAAATTGGCCCGTTCGTATGCTTCGGTCAATGAACCGGCGGCCTCATCGATGACTTTGAGCGAACGGGCTAGGCCGAGCTGCCGCTCATCGACATCATACCCAATGATCACCGCCTCCGGATGCGCTTTTTTGATGGCGAGCGCCATCGATCCCCCAATCAAGCCAAGGCCGACAATCAACACGTTTCCTTCCAATCGTCCCACCTACTTATGTAAACATGCGCCTGCCGCCTTAAAAAGCGGCAGGCATGTTCTTCTGAAAGTTCGCCATCAAGCCCCTAGGCGAGCTGTGCTTTTCCCAGCATCTCCGAAAGAAGCGTAAACACGCGATCGTTTTGCTCTTTCGTGCCGACGGTGATGCGCACCCCGTTCGGCAAGCCAAGCGCCCGCCCCGAGCGGACGATCACGCCCCGCTCAAGCAAGTAGCGAAACACCTCATCGCCGTCCACTCCAACCTCCATAAACAAAAAGTTCGTTTGCGACGGATAATACTTCAGGCCGTTCTCCTCGCAAAAGCGATAATACCGCTCAAGCTCGGCCCGATTTCGCTCAACGCAGACGCGGATGAACGCCTGATCGTCAAGAGCGGCGACGGCGGCGGCTTGGGCGATGGTGGAGGTGTTAAACGGTTCGCGCGCCGGTTCAATGGCGCGAATGAGCGACTCGTTGGCGATGCCATAGCCGACGCGGAGCGCGGCAAGCCCGTACGCTTTCGAGAACGTGCGCATAATGAGAAGCTGTTCGTACTCGTTCAACAGCGGAACGGTCTGCGGATAATCGGCCGCTGTGACGTACTCATAGTACGCCTCGTCCAAAACGACAAGCACGTGCGGCGGCACACGGTCCAAAAAGGCGCGCAACTCCGTTTCGTTCACGTACGTGCCGGTCGGGTTGTTCGGGTTGCAAATCCAGACGATGCGCGTATTCCCGTCGATGGCGTTAAGCATCGCCTCTAAATCGTGCCGGCCGTCAACGAGCGGCACTTCGCGCACGTCCGCCCGTTCGATGACGGCGTTGTGCCGGTACTGCGGGAACGTCGGCGTCGCCATGACCGTGTTCGCACCCGGCTCTAGGAAGGCGCGGCAAACGATTTGCACGACTTCATCCGAACCGTTGCCAAACAGCAGCTGTGTTTCCTTGACGCCGAGATGCTTCGCCACTTTTTCACGCAGCGTACGGGCATAACCGTCCGGATAGAAGGCGAGGTGGTCAAGCCTAGCGGCGATGGCCGCTTTCACCGCCGGCGACGAACCGTACGGATTCTCATTGGAAGCTAGTTTAATAATTTCGGAAAGGCCGTACTCCCGCTTCACTTCTTCGATGGATTTTCCCGGCTGGTACGGGGAAAGCCCCCGGAGCGATTCCTTGACTTGCATCGATCGCCAACTCCTTCATTGGAACTTTTCGCGCGAAGCACACGGTTCGCGCAGCGGCGCGGCGAGCGCGCGAACATAGGCCGCAAACTCAGCGATGGTCGCTTCCTTTTCCCCCGGAGCCTGCAGGCGTTCAAGCAGCTGTTCGACTTTCTGGACGAGCGCGCTGCCAACGACAACGCCGTCGCATTCGCGCTTGAGCACCGCCACTTGCTCGGGCGTGGAAACACCAAAACCAACGACAACGGGCACGCGGCTATGCCGCTTGACTTCACCGAGAAAATCGCCAAGCGTCTCGGGCAGCGTCTCGCGCACACCGGTGACGCCAAGTGAAGAGACGCAGTACAAAAACCCTTCAGCCGCGGAAGCGATCCGCTCGATCCGCTGCTTCGACGTCGGAGCGACGAGCGAAATGAGCGGCAGGCCAAACCGCTCGCCAAGCCGACGGAGCGGCGCGCTTTCCTCAAACGGCAAATCAGGGATGAGCACGCCGTCGGCGCCATTTTCCCGCGCTAAAGCAAAAAAGGATTCTTCTCCTAATTGTAACACAGGATTATAATACGTAAAGAGGATAATCGGAATTTTGACTCCTTTTTTTCGCATCTCAGCGACGAGATGAATGGCTTTCGGCAGCGTCATTTGTCCGGCGAGCGCCCGAGCGGCAGCCCGCTGGATCGTCGGTCCATCGGCGAGCGGATCGGAGTACGGCACACCAAGCTCGAGGACATCCGCCCCGGCGTCTTGGAGCGCCAACGCAAGGTCGACGGTCAAAGCGGCGGTCGGATCGCCGGCCACGAGAAACGGGATAAAGAGCGGCGGATTAACGGACAACAACGCCTTCACCTTCCTTCCCACCGAGATGATGCATCATCGTCTGCACATCTTTGTCACCGCGGCCCGACAGGCAAACGAGCACCGTCTCATCCGGGGTCATCCGGCGGGCGAGTTCAACCGCTTTTGCCACCGCGTGGGCCGATTCGATCGCTGGAATGATCCCTTCTGTTTGCGCCAGCAGTTGGAACGCGGCGATCGCTTCCGCATCGGTCGCGCTTTCGTAGTCGACGCGGCCAATGCTCGCCAAATACGCGTGTTCCGGACCGACGCCGGGATAATCCAAGCCGGCGGAAATCGAATACGGTTCGAGAATTTGCCCGTATTCATCCTGCAGCAAGTACGTCATCGCCCCGTGGATGACTCCTTTCGTCCCTTTGGTAATGGTCGCCGCATGGTGCGGAGTGTCGATCCCTTTGCCGGCCGCCTCGACGCCGACGAGACGGACGTCATCTTGCAAAAACGGGTAAAACATGCCGATGGCGTTGCTGCCGCCGCCGACGCAGGCGACGATCACATCCGGAAGCTTTCCTTCGCGGGCGAGAACCTGTTCTTTCGCTTCATCGCCGATCACGCGCTGAAATTCACGCACCATTTTCGGATATGGATGGGGACCGACGACCGAACCGATCATATAAAAGTGGTCATCGCAATGAGCGACCCAGTAGCGGATCGCCTCGTTCGTCGCGTCTTTCAGCGTCCGGTTGCCGCTTGACACCGGCACGACTTCAGCGCCTAACAGCTTCATGCGAAACACGTTCAGCGCTTGCCGCTTTATGTCCTCTTCCCCCATAAAGACGATGCAATCCAAGCCGAAGTGTGCGGCCACGGTCGCCGCCGCTACCCCGTGCTGCCCGGCGCCGGTTTCGGCGATCAGCTTTTTTTTACCCATCCGCCGCGCCAAAAGCGCCTGACCGATGGCGTTGTTAATTTTATGGGCGCCCGTGTGGTTTAAATCTTCGCGCTTTAAATAAATTTTCGCGCCGCCCGCCCATTCTGTCAAATTCGGCGCGAACGTCAGCGGCGTCGGCCGCCCGGAATACTCGTGCAAAATGCGCACATATTCGCTCTGAAACGACTCGTCGGCTAACGCGCGGTCAAGCTCTGCTTCCAGTTCCTCAAGCGGACGCATGAGCGTCTCCGGAACAAATTTGCCGCCGAAATCGCCGAATCGGCCGTATTCATTTGGAACGTGTTCCCTCATCGAAGCCACCTTCTTTTCGTTTTTGTCCGCAGGAAAAAAGCCGCCTGCTAACGGGCCGTTGCCGCAGCGGCGCGGTTTCGCCTCGCGGCACGGGCTCCCGTCACTCCCCTTTTTCCCCGCAACATCGTTTGACCTTGTGTTCGATTCGCTTCATCTTGGACGGATCTTTGCGGCCGTCTGTTTCGATGCCGCTGCTAATGTCGATGCCGTCAGGACGATAGGCCGCAAGCCGTTCGACATTGTCCGGAGTGATGCCGCCGGCGATAAAGCACGGCACGCCTTGGCGCGCCGCCTCTTCCAAATAACGCGGCACCGCCTCCCAATCGAAAGTGACGCCCGTGCCCCCCCATGCGCCGGCGACGCGGCTGTCAACGACATAGCCATCGGCAAGGCTGGCATACTGTTTCATCGCTGCAAGCGCTCCGTCACCATGGTGAATCGCCTTCCAGACCGGGAGGCGCACCGCTTTTTTCACCGCGGCCAGCTCCGCTCGATCCTCCCGCCCGTGGCATTGAATGATATGGAGCGGGAGTTCGCGGACGACGGCCGCGATCCGTTCGACCGGGGCGTTGACAAACACGCCGACAAGCTGTTTCGCCCCGAGCGCCTGACCGTCGAGCCAACATCTCACTTCCGCGGGCAACACTTTCCGCCTGCTCTCAGCAAAAATAAAACCGAGATAGTCAGCCCCGCTTGCCAAGGAAGCCTGCACGTCCTCACGGGATCGGTTTCCGCAGTATTTCAAGCGGATCATTCTCATCTCCCTCTCCAAACAGCCGGTAAACCGCCCGCTCCACATCCGGCTGGCGCATGAGTGATTCACCGACGAGCATGGCCTGCGCCCCATACGATTCCACCGTCTTTACATCACTGTAAGAGCCGATCCCGCTTTCACTGACGATGACGCACGATGACGGAATGAGCGGGGCAAGCGTTTTGGTCGCCTCAAGCGTCGTCACAAACGTGCGCAAATTCCGGTTGTTAATGCCCACCACTTCGGGCGTAAACCGTTCAAGCACGCGCTCTAGCGTTTCTTTCTCGTGCACTTCGACCAAACATTCCAGCCCACGGTCATACGCTTCTCGATAAAGCGACTCCAACGTGTCAACAGAAAGAGCCTCGCCGATCAGCAAAATGGCATCGGCCCCAAGCCGGGCGCTTTCCTCCACCTGCCGTCGGTCGATGATAAAATCTTTGCGCAGCACCGGGATGTCGACCGCTTCTTTGACCGCTTGCAAATAGCGGCGGTGCCCTTGGAAATATCGTTCATCCGTCAGCACGCTGATGGCGTCGGCCCCGGCGCGCTCATACGCTTTGGCGATGGCGACCGGATCAAAATCGGCGCGGATGATGCCTTTTGACGGCGACGCTTTTTTCACCTCGGCGATCAACCCGAGCGCCCGCCGCGGCCGTCGGAGCGCCGCCGCAAACGAGCGGCGCTTCGGTTGTGGCAGCGGTTCCGGCCATACGAATGTGTCCAGTTCGCTTCGCTTCGTCGCTAAGATTTGTTCAAGCATCGTGCACCACTTCCTTCGTCCGCAGCCGCTCCAGCTGGGCGTAGGCGGTTTTGGACAAAATGGCGTCTTTTGCCATCGCCGTCCCGGCGGCGATCGTTTCGGCCTTGCCGGCGGCGTACAGAGCGGCTCCGGCATTCAATGCCACCATGTTTACGGCGCTGGCTGGAGCCGTCCCTTCCATAACGGCCTGAAGCAGGGCGGCGCTTTCTTCCGGATTGCGCACTTGCACATCGGCGAGCGCGCCGCGCGGAAGACCGGCATCTTCCGGGGCGATGACGAAACGGCGGATCTCGCCGTTTTTCAGTTCGACGACATCGGTTTCCGCCGCAATGCTGCATTCATCGAGACCATCGCGGCCGGTGACAAACAAGACGTGTTCGGAACCAAGGCGGCGCATCGTCTCGGCCAGCTTCTCCGCATAATCGGTCGAGGAAACGCCGATGACTTGCCGCTTGCAGCGCGCCGGGTTGGCCAGCGGGCCGATCAAATTGAACACCGTGCGGAAGCCGATTTCCTTCCGCGGCCCAGCCGCGTGTTTCATCGCCGCGTGATACAGCGGAGCGAACAAAAACGCCAATCCTGTTTGATCCAACGCCCGCTTGGCGGCCTCCGGCGACGATTGGATATCGATGCCAAGCCGCTCCAACACATCGGCGCTGCCGCTTTTCGATGAGACGGCGCGGTTGCCGTGCTTTGCCACTTTGACCCCGAGCGAAGAAACGACGATCGCGGCGGCGGTGGAGACGTTGAACGTCGCCGCGCCGTCTCCGCCTGTGCCGCACGTGTCAATGACCTCATCACCGGCGTCAATGGCCGTCATTCGATCGCGCATCGCCCGCACAAACCCGACCAATTCATCCACCGTCTCCCCGCGCACGCGCAACATCGACAACAAACTGGCGATTTGGCTGGCGGTCGCCTCCCCCGCCATCACCGCATTCATCGCCGCGTACGCTTCCGCTTCGGTCAGCGTTTGCCCTTCTGCGCACTTTCCAAGCAGCTCTTTTAGCATACGGTCCTCTCCCCCTTGACAACGAATCGTTCCGCTTGTTCGATCGCCTTTAGTAACGCGCTAGCTTTATTGCGCGTCTCTTTCCATTCGAGTTCCGGAATCGAGTCAGCGACGATCCCGGCGCCCGCCTGCACGTAAGCGCAGCCGTCTTTGACGACCGCCGTCCGAATAGCGATGCAAGAATCGATGTTGCCGTCAAAGCCGATGTAAGCCATCGCCCCAGCGTACAGCCCGCGGGCAGTCGGTTCGAGCTCCTGCAAAATTTGCATCGCCCGCACTTTCGGCGCCCCGCTGACCGTCCCGGCCGGAAATGCGGCAAGCAGGGCATCGATCGGATGAACGTCGTCCTTCAGCTCCCCGACGACTTTGGAAATCAAATGCATGACATGCGAAAACTTCCCGATCTCCAGCAAAACCGGCGTTTCGACCGTTCCGAACTTCGCGACGCGGCCGATATCGTTGCGCGCTAAATCGACGAGCATGTAATGCTCGGCCCGCTCTTTCGGGTCGCGATACAGCTCATCAGCAAGCGCGGCATCTTCCTTCGGCGTCCGGCCGCGCCGCCTCGTCCCTGCGATCGGGTCGATTTCGACGCGCCGCTTTTGCACTTGAATAAGCTTTTCCGGCGAGCTGCCGACGATTTCTGTTCCATCCATGCGAAAGTAAAACATGTACGGAGACGGATTGATATGGCGGAGCAGGCGGTAAATGGGAAATCCACCCGCTTGCACCGGCACGGAAAACCGTTGCGACAGCACCGCTTGAAACACGTCGCCGGCGGCGATATATTGCTTGACTTTTTCAACATCGCGCAAAAATTGATCTTTGTCGTAATTGGACACCACCCCAGCAAACGAAACGGCGCCTTTGACTTCTTCCGCCGCCGGCAGCAGCAGCCGCTCGCTTTGCTCTCTTGCCGCTTTCGCCGCCAAAGCGTCAAGCCGCTTCTTTGCGGCGCTGTATGCTTCGATTCGTTCTTGTTTCGTTTCCCCGCCGTTCAACCGAATGTAGTGAATGAGGGAAAGTTCGCGTTTTTGATGGTCAAAGACAAACAGCGACTCGCAAAAGACGAAATAAGCGGCTTTCATGGCGACATCGCGATGGCGATGGCGCGGCACTTTTTCGATGGCAGAAATCAAATCATAGGCTAAAAACCCGACCGCGCCGCCAGCAAACGGCGCCACCCCGACAAGCGGCTTGACAGCGAGCGTCCGCTCGACCCACTGAAACGCCTCTTTCAGCGTCGGAGCCGTCATGCGCTCCATGCCGGTTTCGTCCTTGACTGTAAACGTCTCCCCCGTTTCGCTTTCAAGAGTCAAAAACGGAGAAACACCGATAAAGGAATAACGCGCCCACGGCGATTCATCATCTTTGCTTTCGAGCAAAAACACCGCTTCATCACGCAAATTGTGAAACACGCCAAGCGGTTCGATGACATCGGCCAAAAATTTGCGCACGATCGGAATGGTGTGAAACTTGTCGGCATCCGCCAAAAAAGCGGCCAACTCATCGGTAGACATCTCTTCTCCTCCCCTCCGGACAGCCGGGTGGAGAATGAGGGTTTATGAGGCGAAATGTGAGGAAAGAAAAGCCCAAAGACGGTCGTCTTTGGGCAGATGATCGCCAATCAAAGCAACCTCACCTCGGCTAAACTCGCTCATTCTCATCTACCCTGCGCTCGTTCTCTGCTCATGCTCTGCTTCCACCGCCCGCGCCTAGAAGGCCGGGGATTTAAGGGAGCAAGCCGCTTATCAAGCTCGTTTCTCCTTGTCGCATCAAGATCGTCTTTCAAACGCTCCCCATTGCTCAAAAGAAACAACCGTTTTTCACCAAGCCATCTAGAAAGACGGGGATTTCGTGTAAAGTGCTGCTGATCCCATCCGTTTCTCAATGAGAGAACCCTTGCCGAATCAGCTTTCTTTGAAAAGCCGCCGCTTGGTGTTGACAGCGGTTTTTCATCGGCCTTCTAGGCGGGCAAAGAAGTTATTTTCACTATATTACATTTCTGTTTTTTCTGTCAACGTTGACATTCTCCGAAGCGGCTTTCACGATCGGATAAGTCGGGCCGCAGCCCGACCGCCTCTCCCAAATACACATGGTGGATCTCATGCTGCCGCTTCTCGGTCGCCACCGTCATCATGACGCGAATGCAGCGCGGCAAAGAGCCGGGCACTGGAATTTCTCTTGTACACATGACCGGCACATACGTCCAACCGTCAATTCGCCGCAGCGCCTGCGCCGGAAACGCCGCATCGATGTCATCAGTGACGGAAATGAGCACGAAGGACACGTGATCAGCGGCGACATCATTGGCGCGGATCATCTCGCGCAACAACGTTTCTGTCGCCGTTACGATTTCGTTCGCCTCGTTTTGTTCGACCGTGATCGCCCCGCGAATGCCGCGGATCATCGCCCTCCCCCCTGTCGGACAAACTCCTCAAGCCATGCGAGCAGGCGGCCATCCTCCAGCTCCGCTACTTCCACGTCGCCAATCGCGCGGAGCAGCACCATTCTCACCGTCCCGGCGTATGACTTTTTGTCGCCCTTCATTCGTTCAAGCAGACGGACGGGCTGAACCGTTGGCGGCGGCGCGGTCGGGAAGCCGTATCCGGCCAGCCACTCGTCCAAGCGCTCAGCGGCGAACGAGCAGCCGTAGAAGCGTTCGCTAACTAGCACGGCAAACAACATGCCGATCGCCACGGCCTCCCCGTGGGTGAGCGCGCCGTACCCGCACTCGCTCTCTAGCGCATGGCCGAGCGTATGGCCGAAGTTCAAATGAGCGCGCACCCCGGTCTCTTTTTCATCTTCGCGCACGATTGCCGCCTTAATGTCAATGCCTTTTTCGATGCAATAAACGAGCTTCTCGCCGCGCAAGTCAGACAACGTCTTGATTTCGGCGCGCAGCCACTCGTAAAAGCAGCGGTCGCGGATGAGCGCATGTTTGATGACCTCGGCAAATCCGGAGCGGAGTTCACGCTCAGGCAGCGTGCGCAAAAACGCGGTGTCATACACCACGGCCTCGGGCTGATGGAAAGCGCCGATCATATTTTTTCCGCGCGGATGGTTGATGGCGACCTTGCCGCCGACGGCGCTGTCATGGGCCAACAATGTCGTCGGCATTTGGATGTAACGGATGCCCCGCATATAGGTGGCGGCGACAAATCCGGCCAAATCGCCGACAACGCCGCCGCCGAGCGCAACAATGATCGAGCGGCGATCAAGGCCAAACTCGAGCGCTGCCGTTTGGCAGGCGTAATAATTCTCAAACGACTTGGCCGCCTCGCCGCTCGGAATGACAAAGGCCGAGGCATCATAACCGGCAGCGACGAGCAACGACCGCACCTCATCCAAATACAACGACGCCACAACCTCATCCGTGACCATCAGCAGCTTCGTTCCAGGCGGGCAAGAGAGCGACCGCAGCAAACTTGGCAGCGCACCGGCCGCGCCATCCCCTAAAAAAAGCGGATATTGTTTCGTCGCCGTTTTGATCGTTCGCTCGATCATCGTCAAAACTCCCTCGCGTAACGCCGGGCGCGCTCGACGTTTTCCTTGATCAAGTCGATCCGATCCTGCCCGAATTGCGCCACGATCGCCGCGGCCACTTCCCAAGCAACGACCGCCTCGGCAACGACGCTCGCCGCCGGCACGGCGCAACTGTCCGACCGTTCGATGCTGGCCGCAAACGGTTCTTTCGTGTCGATGTCAACGCTTTGCAGCGGTTTATACAGCGTCGGGATCGGCTTCATCACCCCGCGAACGACGATCGGCATCCCGGTCGTCACCCCGCCTTCAAAGCCGCCCGCCCGGTTGGTGCGGCGCGAAAAACCTTCTTCCGGGCTCCAAACGATCTCATCGTGCACTTCGCTTCCCGGACGGCGCGCCGCTTCAAAGCCGATTCCGAATTCAACGCCTTTAAACGCGTTGATGCTGACGACCGCCGCGGCGATTTTGGCGTCAAGCTTCCGGTCGTAATGGACATAGCTGCCGACTCCAGCCGGAACGCCCTCAACGATCACTTCCACGATGCCGCCGATCGAATCGCCGTTTTTCTTCGCTTGATCGATCGCTTCCATCATTTTTTGCCCTGCCTCCGGGTCAAAGCAGCGCACCGGCGACTCTTCCGTCACCGCCTGCAATTCCTCCAGCGAACGATAATCAAGCTTCTTGGCGCGCACGCCGCCGATTTCGATGACATGGCCAGCGACGCGGATGCCGACCTCTTGCAAAATGCGCTTCGCCACCGCCCCGGCGGCGACACGCACGGTCGTTTCGCGCGCTGACGAACGCTCGAGCACATTGCGCATATCGCGATGCCCGTATTTCAGGGCGCCGTTTAAATCGGCATGCCCCGGCCGCGGACGCGTCACTTTCCGCTTCACTTCCGCTTCGTCATCCACCGGTTCAACTGCCATAATCGTTTGCCAATGTTTAAAATCGCGATTCTCGACGACGAGCGCGATCGGCGAACCGAGCGTTTTGCCGTGCCTGACGCCAGCGGTGATGTTCACTTCGTCTTTTTCGATCTGCATACGCCGGCCGCGCCCGTACCCTTTTTGCCGACGCGCCAATTCTTGATTGATATGCTCGGCGCGCAGCTCTAGACCGGCCGGCACTCCTTCCAAAATGGCCGTCAGTTGCGGGCCGTGCGATTCCCCTGCTGTCAAATACCGCACCTTCGTCTCTCCCTTCAGATCTTTAACGCGTTTGAGTAAAAATATATCATAAATGCGAAAAATGAAAATAGTGATTTGAAAAAACTGCTACTTTCGACGGTAAAAAAACGTTTCCTCCATCTCGAACCCATACAAGCCGGGGTTGAAAATTTGCTCGGTGCTGCCGACAAACAGCACGCCGCCGGGCCGCAGCGCCGCATGGAACTTCCGATACAGCGTCCGCTTCGCCTCCTCGGTAAAATAAATGAGCACATTGCGGCAGACAATTAAATCAAATGGCCTAGGAAACGGATCGGCGAGCAGGTTATGTTTCTCAAACGTCACCGTCCGCTTGATCTTGTCGTCTATTTTATACCAATCGCCGTCTTTCGTAAAAAATTTTTTTCTCATCGCCTCCGGCAGCTCGGCGAGCGATCGTTCGCTGTACAAGCCAAGCCGCGCGCGGGCGAGCGCGTTTTCATCGATGTCGGTCGCCAGCACCGAGACGCGCGAAAGCGGCACGTGCTGAGCCAGCACCATCGCCAACGTATACGGCTCTTCGCCGGTCGAGCAAGCGGCGCTCCATACGCGCGGACGAGGGTTTTCCGCTAAGAGCCGCGGCAAAATGGTCTGTTCCAACACTTCCCATCGTTTGGCATTTCGGTAAAATTCGGACACATTGATCGTCATGCGATCCAAACACTCATGCCATAGAGCCGGATCTTTTTCCATCGCCGCAAACAGTTCGGAGAAGCTGTTCAATCCTTTTTTGGCGTAAAGCGCCGCCAGCCGCCGCTTCATCTGCGCTTCTTTGTACAAAGACAAATCGATGCCTGTTTTTCGTTTCACCTTAGCGATAAACTGCATATAATCATCCATCGCTTTCTTCCTCCTTCATGACTTTGATGATGAAAATGGAAAACCGGCCGAATTGCGGCCGGTCTTTGCATCAGTACAGCCATGCGTTGATCTGTTTCGAGTAGCGGACGAGCTCGTCTTCTTTAAAGAACAAATTGATTTCCCGTTCGGCGCTTTGCGGCGAGTCGGAGCCGTGGATGACGTTTTTGCCGACCGTCAAACCGAAGTCGCCGCGGATCGTGCCGGGGGCAGCCTCCTGTGGATTCGTTTTCCCCATCATTTGCCGGGCGGCGGCGATTACGTTTTCGCCTTCCCACACCATGGCAAACACCGGCCCGGAAGTGATGAAATCAACGAGTTCGCCGAAGAACGGGCGCTCTTTATGCTCGGCGTAATGTTGCTCAGCCAGTTCGCGCGACACTTGCATCAGCTTGGCACCAACGAGCTGGAAGCCCTTTTTTTCAAAGCGGGCGACAATCTCGCCGATCAAATTGCGTTGAACTCCGTCCGGCTTCACCATGATGAATGTCCGTTCTGCCATTCGCTCTCCACCCCTACTGTCGTATGTACCGGGAGACAAGCTCCCCTCATCATAGTATCATGGTTTCCCGCCGTTGGCAACTGCCGCCTTGAAAGCGCTAATAATCCCTTTTTCCAATATAGAGGGCGAGATCGCGCAACAAGGAGCGCGCTTGGTTAGTCGGCAGCTCATCGAGGAGGTGAAGCGCCTTTTCCAAATAACGGTCGCTGAGCGCATACGACCGCTCGATGGCGTCCGTTTGTTTGATCGCCGCCAATATAGCGGCCATCTCTTCCGCGTTCGTGTCCGCGCCGACGGCGGTAATTTTAGACCGCACGCGCGCATCGCCAAGGGCATACAGCACCGGCAACGTGATGTTTCCTTGCAGCAGATCGCTCCCGGCCGGTTTGCCGAGCTGTTCTTCCGTCCCGGTAAAGTCGAGAATGTCATCGGTGATTTGAAACGACATGCCGACGTAATGGCCGAACCAATACAGCCGGTTGGTCACCGCTTCGGGGGCGCCGGCGGCTAACGCGCCAAGCTGGCAGCTGGCGGCGATCAATAGCGCCGTTTTGCGGCGGATGCGCCGCAAATACGTGCGCAGCGGCTGGTCGAATCGGTATTTGTCCTTGATTTGCTCGATTTCCCCGCGGCACACTTCGACAATCGTCTCCGCCAGCACTTGATGGGCGCGCGGATCATCGAGCGCCGCCATCCGTTCCAGCGAGCGGGCAAACAAATAATCGCCGGTGTACATGGCAAAGCGGTTGCTCCATTTCGCTTTGATCGTCGGCCGGCCGCGGCGCGTGTCGGCGTCATCGATGACGTCATCGTGGACGAGCGACGCCATATGAATGAGCTCGAGCGCGACGGCGACATGTTTCACCTGTTCGACGTCCGCTTGGCCAAAACGGGCCGCAAGCAAGACAAAAACGGGACGGATCCGCTTTCCGCCCGCCTGCAATAAGTGAAGCGCCGCTTCTCCAAGCGGCCCGTACTCGGACCGGACCGTCCGCTCGAGCTCCGTTTCCACTGCCGCCAAATCATCATGTAAAAACGAATAAATGGCCTTCAACTTCATGGTGTTCACCTTAACTCATCGTTTATAGCCTATGTGCATCGCCGCGACGCCGAACGTGTACGGTTTGACCTCGACATCGACAAAGCCAGCTTGGCGAAACATCTCGGCCAGCTCATCCCGCCCCGGAAACTCGCGCGCCGACTCTTGCAGCCATGAATACTCCTCGTAGCTTTTCGCCAACAGCTTGCCAAACAGCGGCATGATAAACCGAAAATACAGGTAGTAAAGCTGGCGAAAGCCAAACAGTGTCGGCTGCGACGTCTCCAGACAGACGGTCATGCCCCCCGGCTTCGTGACGCGGTGCATTTCCCGAAGCACTGTCATGTAATCGGGAACATTGCGCAAGCCAAAGCCGATCGTGACATAATCAAATGTGTTGTCGGGAAACGGCAGCTGCATCGCGTTGCCGTGGATGAGCGTCACATTGGCGAGGCCGCGCGCCTTCACCTTTTGCTCGCCGACTTTCAGCATGTTCTCGCTGAAATCAAGGCCGTACACTTCCCCCTCCGGGCCGACCGCTTCAGCTAGCGCGATCGCCCAGTCAGCCGTTCCGCAGCAAACGTCAAGCGCTCTTTTCCCTTTTTGCACGTTCATCCGCCGCATCACATCTTCACGCCACTTAAGATGGCGGCGAAAGCTGATCACCGAATTCATTCGGTCGTAATGAGCGGAAATGGTTTCAAATACGCGATGGACTCGCTCTTCCTTCGACTGATGCATCCTTCTACCCTTCTTCCACCGTCATTTTGCCGATGGCTTGAAACCCGCCGGAAAGCTCGGCGAGACGAAGCGCCAACAAACTGTTCAACGGCAGATTCGCCGCAAACAGCGCTTCTTGACAACGGTCGATATAACGATCGCAAAGGCGAAGCAGCTGCCGACGCAGTTCCTTCACCGCCTTCAATCGCGGAAAGGCGATGCGCGCCATCTGGTCAAACAGCGCCGACGCCCCGCTGCGAACAAACGATTCTTTTTCCGAGCGCAAGCGCCGCAGCAGCAAATAATGGCGGGCAAACTGCCCCCACTGCGGCGCCCCGATGCGGTCGGCGAGCTTGACGAGCAGCGCTGATTCGACCGTAGCAACGGCGGAAACGAGCCGTTCGAGCTGGTCCGTTTTTTTCTCATACAGCAGCACTTTTTGTTCGTTCACCTCGCGGACCGCCTCGGCAAACAGCCGGATCAGCGCCGCATCGCCGGAGCGGGCCAACAGCTCGTAAAAAAGCCCGCTGTACAAGTCCCCGGCCAAAACAGCGAGCTGCCGCGTCCGCAAATCGCCGCCGCGATCCGTCACATCTTCATGGGTGTCAAGAGCGATTTGCATCAGCATCATGGCCGTGATGCACCGATCTGGCTCGTCCAGCGCCTCTTTGGCGCCATCAAGCATCGACAGCGAAAGCAGCAGCCGATCTTCGTCCACAGCCGGCACCGGTATATGCGCGCGCAAGTATGGATGATCGAGCAGACGTTCAATTTGTTCCTTCAATGAAGCCAGTTTCACCATGATGCCATTCACATCAACCACCCTTGTCCCCGAAAAAATATCCGCACCGCCATGTCGGACTCATTATAACATAATTTTGCCGAAAGCGCTCTAGTTTGCTAGAAATTTGCCGAATCACTTTTTCCCTTCCGATTCAATTGCGCCATGGCGCGTTTGGATGTACGCCTTTCCCCTCACTTTGATCGCCGACGTATGTTCGGTGAACTGGGCGATCAACACTTCCCCTTTGTCCAGTTTTTCCGAATGGTGGAATCGCGTGTCGGCGCCGCGCGTCAGTCCAATCACATTCACCCCGTCTTCGAGCGCCTTGATGACGACAAAGTCGCTGTTTGTGTACATCGACCTTTCCTCCTTACGCTTTGATTAACGAAAGCACTTCCGCGCGGGCGTTGGCATCCGTTTCAAACACGCCGCGCACCGCCGTTGTCACCGTTTTCGCCCCCGGTTTTTTGACGCCGCGCATCGTCATGCACATATGTTCCGCCTCCACGACAACCATCACCCCATACGGCTCGAGCGCCTCGACGATCGAGTCGGCGACCGTCGCTGTGATGCGCTCTTGCAGCTGCGGACGGCGCGCCACCGCCTCAACCGCCCGCGCGAGCTTGCTCAAGCCGGTCACTTTTCCTCCCCGGGGAATATATGCAACGTGGGCAACGCCGAAAAATGGAACCAAATGGTGTTCGCACATCGAATAAAACGGAATATCTTTGACGAGCACAAGCTCCTCATGCTCTTCGCTGAAAACGGTCTGAAAGTGCTGCTTCGGATCTTCGCTGAGCCCGGCGAACACCTCGGCATACATTTTCGCCACCCGTTTCGGCGTATCGACAAGCCCTTCGCGGTTCGGATCTTCTCCGATCGCCTCGAGAATGAGACGAACGGCATATTCAATTTGTGCAATATTGATCTCTGGCATACAAATAACATCCTCCTGCATCGTAAAAACTGCATGTAATCCGATTCTAGCATAGGGATGAGAAAAACACAAAAAAGAAGGGCGGTGTACACCTGCCCTTCTTTTCTCCACTCCGGCTATGTAGGCTTATTTGACAGCGTCTTTCAACGCTTTGCCCGGTTTGAATGCAGGAACTTTGCTCGCCGGAATTTCCATTTCTTCGCCCGTTTGCGGGTTGCGTCCTTTGCGAGCGGCGCGCTCGCGCACTTCAAAGTTCCCAAAGCCGATTAATTGCACTTTATCGCCTTTTCGCAGCGCTTCTGTAATCGAATCAAACACCGCATCAACGGCTTTTGTTGCATCTTTTTTCGAAAGACCGCTTGTTTCAGCGACCGCGTTGATCAATTCCGTTTTGTTCATGCCATTCACCTCCTCCCAAGGCTTTGCTTGTTTACTGCCATTTGTAGACACTTTTCTGCGTTTCTATACATTGCAAGGAACGGTGACATGCCTAATCTTAACCAATTCACCGCAAGAATTCAACCTCTTTTTTCGCAAAAACGGCCAATTTTAGGCATATTTCACCAAAACAACGATTTCAGATAAAAGATTACCATAACGCCATGCCTATAATCAAGTACCAATCCTGATTTCTCAAGGGGTTGGGCGATTTTTTCCCGTTGCCGCTTCGCAGTTGAAAAAACGGCATCAAAAAAAGCCCCCTTTTCGGGAGCTTGGCGCGCGGCCTCTGCTTTTCCGCGAAAATGCCGAACTGGCGCGAGATTTTCGTCCCCGGGTGGAGGGCAGATCGCGCTGCCCATGAAACTTTTTCTATAAAATAATGGCGATGAGGCCGCCGGAGCCTTCGTTGATGATGCGCTCAAGCGTTTCTTTCAGCTTGTAGCGGGCGTTTTCTGGCATGAGCGCCAGCTTCGCCTGAATGCCTTCGCGGACGATGGAGCTGAGCGAGCGGCCAAAAATATCGGAATTCCAAATCGACAGCGGATCGTCCTCAAAATCTTGCATCAAATAGCGAACGAGCTCTTCGCTTTGCTTTTCCGTGCCGATGATCGGCGCAAACTCCGATTCGACGTCGACTTTGATCATATGAATCGACGGCGCAACGGCTTTCAGGCGGACGCCAAAGCGCGACCCTTGGCGGATGATTTCCGGTTCGTCAAGGCTCATGTCGGACAAAGCGGGAGCGGCGATTCCGTAGCCGGTTTGTTTGACCATTTTCAAGGCATCGGCGATTTGATCATATTCCGCTTTCGCATGGGCGAAATCTTGCATCAACTGAAGCAGATGGTCTTTGCCGCGAATCTCGACACCGACGATTTCTTTTAAAATTTGATCGTACAGCTCATCCGGCGCGTACAAGTCGATTTCGGCGATCCCTTGCCCCATTTCGATGCCGGCAAGCTGCGCTTTTTCGATGAAATCGTACTCGGCAAACTGCTGCACAACCCGGTCGACGTCGCGCAGCCGTTTAATGTCTTTGACCGTGTCGCGCACCGCTTCTTGGTAGCTTTCGCGCAGCCAATGGTCTTCGCGCAGCACCATCACCCAGCTCGGCAAGTTGACGTTCACTTCAAGGACCGGAAATTCATACAATGCTTCGCGGAGCACGTTATACACGTCGGCTTCGCGCATGCTTTCCACGCTCATGGCGAGCACCGGAATGTCGTATTTTTCCGCAAGCTCGCGGCGGAGCGCTTCGGTTTCCGGATGGTGCGGGCGCACGGTGTTAATGATCATGATGAACGGCTTGCCGACTTCTTTCAGCTCGCCAATCACCCGTTCTTCTGCTTCGATGTAGTCTTGGCGCGGAATTTCCCCGATCGTGCCGTCGGTCGTAATGACGACCCCGATCGTCGAATGTTCTTGAATGACTTTTCTTGTCCCGATTTCCGCCGCCTCTTGGAACGGAATCGGCTCTTCATACCAAGGGGTGTGAATCATCCGCGGCCCGTTTTCATCCTCATATCCTTTGGCGCCGGGCACGGCGTAGCCGACGCAGTCGACGAGACGAATGTTGACTTCGAGCCCTTCATCGACTTTCACCGTCACGGCCTGATTCGGCACAAATTTCGGCTCCGTCGTCATGATCGTCTTGCCGGCGGCGCTTTGTGGCAGCTCGTCTTGAGCGCGCGCCTTGTCGGCTTCGTTTTTAATGTTCGGAATGACCACCAGCTCCATAAAACGCTTAATGAACGTCGATTTTCCGGTACGAACCGCGCCGACTACCCCTAAATAAATGTCGCCCCCAGTCCGCTCGGCGATATCTTTAAAAAGATCGACCTTTTCCAAACGGCTTCCCTCCAGTCCTTCGGTCGTTATTGGAAACAGCGAAATGAATCAATAGAGCAGGACACTATATGCATATGATGTTGTCCGATTCAGTTATGACTAAAAGCAAGAAAAAATCCCTTCTCTAGAATGTATTTTCCTAGAGAAGGGATGATGACTTATTTCGTGAAAAAAATCGGTTCGTTCGTTTTCGCATCGATCGTATACGGCAACGAATACGCCGGCACGAACAGCGAATGGTCGGTCAACAACGGACGAATATCATCGCCGGGTCGATAATGGTGCCGATATTTCTTTAAAGCCGCGTACAAATCAGGGCGGTAATCGATGTAAATTTCGCCGTTCCCATCGATGACAAACGGCAAGTTGTTGCCGGAAAACGGGCTGACCGCATACGGCGGCTCTTTGTAGCCGAGCTTTTTGTAATCGAGCGTAAATACGCCCGGCGCAACGACGTCTTGAAACGGCGGATAACGGTGCTCGTCCGTATACATTCTCAGCCGCAGCTTCAAATCGCGGACGCGCTCGGCTAAGCGCAGATCAAGAAGCTTGACCGTCGGCTTCGTTTCCGCATCAATAATGATATATTGAAAGACGCCCCCGCTTTCATAAGCGTTTCCCGGCGGCTCCTGCATGTAGCGCGGGACGAGTTTTTGAAAATCGACCGGGTATTTTAGGTACAGCGGCGTTTTCATATCCCGTGTTTTGATCGGCAAAAGCCCCCCGGTCTCCTTCCGGTATTCGTCGACCGCCGATTGCACCGCCGCGACTTGATCTTTGTAAGGAATTTGGTTTTGTTTTAGCCGCTCTTGCGGATACAAACACCCGGAAAGCAGCGCGAGAAACAAGCAAGCTAAAAGCAAGCGAGCGATCTGTTTCATAGGTTCCTCCATCCTTTGCCTATTGCGGCGTCGGTCCGCTGAACACGACAAAAACGATGATGATGCCCGATACAATCAGCAGGATGTAAGCGATGAACGCCAAAAGAAAGCGCAGCCATTTCATCTTGATTTTATAGCGGCTCAAATAAATGAAGCCGACCGAAAGAAACATAAACACCATTGACGTGATGGCGATCCACATTTTCGCTAGCGCCGGTGACATACACGCTCCCCCTTTTCGACAACTATCATTATACCATCGACATAAAAAAAGCTGAAGTAAAGCGGGGCTTTCTTTACTTCAGCATCGCCTTATACCCTTCCGGAAGCTCAAGCCGATGATCGTTCGCCATATTGTATGCACACCGAAGACAACTTGTACCGTCATTGGCCTATTTTCACGATTCTTGCGCCGCAAAAATGGTGTTGAGGTCATCCATTTCCTCTTTTTTTCCGCGCGCCATCAGCGAATCGACCGCCTCTTTCGGGTCTTGGCCAGCAAACAGCACGTCATAGAGCGCTTCGGTGATCGGCATCTTCACGCCAAGCTCCTTCGCCAGCTCATAGGCAGCTTTGGTCGTCCGCACCCCTTCGACGACCATCCCCATGCTCTCGAGCACCTCGTCGAGCTTTTTCCCTTGGCCAAGCATGTGTCCAGCCCGCCAATTGCGGGAATGAACGCTCGTGCACGTGACGATCAAATCGCCGACTCCCGTCAAACCGGCGAACGTCAGCGGGTTAGCGCCGAGGGCGCAGCCGAGGCGAGCAATCTCGGCGAGACCTCTTGTAATCAGGGCCGCTTTGGCGTTATCTCCGTAGCCGAGCCCGTCGCTGATGCCAGCGGCCAAGGCGATGATATTTTTCAGCGCTCCACCGACTTCGACGCCGATTAAATCCGGGTTCGTATACACGCGGAAATAGTGATGGTTCATAAAGAGGTCTTGGATGCGGCGCGCCGCTTCCATATCGGGCGAGGATACCGCCACGGTCGTCGGATGGCGGAGCACGACCTCCTCAGCATGGCTCGGCCCGGAAAGGACGACGACATCCTCAAGCCATTCGCCGAGCTCTTCCATCACCATTTCCGACACTCGCTTATGCGTCCCTGGCTCGATTCCTTTGCTGACGGCAACGACCGTGATCGGTGCCGTCAAGCAGGGGCGCGCTTGGTTGAGCACCGTGCGGATCGCCTTCGTCGGCACAGCCAGCACGGCGATGGAAAGGCCGTCAAGCG